>NZ_DJBA01000057.1:0-103119 GCF_002435615.1 Clostridium sp. UBA5988
AATTTTCATGCTAAAGCTCTGAATAATAGTAAAAATCATTGACACACCCGGGAAATTGTATTATAATGAATTTTGTTCGTATAATAAATATTTGTGTGTAAGATCCATTAGCCCCGGATCTTTATCCATAGAATTATAATTGTTAAAAATCAGGGAGGTAGTAAGATGAAATCATACTTAGCTAAACCAAGTGAAATACAAAGAAAATGGTATGTAGTAGACGTTGAAGGAATGACTTTAGGTAGAGCTGCAAGTCAAATAGCTTCTATATTAAGAGGTAAAAATAAACCAGAATTTACTCCAAATGTAGATACTGGAGATCACGTAATAGTTGTAAATGCAGAGAAAATTGTTTTAACAGGAAAGAAATTAGATCAAAAAATGTTAAGACATCACTCATTATACCCAGGCGGATTAAAAGAGATCCCTTACAGAGAAGCATTAGCTAAGAAACCAGAATTCGTATTTGAAGAAGCTGTAAGAAGAATGCTTCCAAAAGGAGTTCTTGGAAGACAAATGGCTAAGAAGCTAACAGTTTACAGAGGACCAGAGCACAAAAATCATGCTCAAAAACCAGAAGTATTAGAATTAAAATACTAATATAGTATTGTAAGGAGGAATAAATAATGGCAAAAGTTCAACATTTTGGAACAGGTAGAAGAAAGAAATCAGTTGCTAGAGTAAGACTTGTACCTGGTGAAGGTAAAGTTGTAATAAATAAAAGAGATATGGATAACTACTTTGGATTAGATACATTAAAATTCATAGTTAACCAACCATTAGTATTAACAGGAACTAAAGACAAATTTGACGTTTTAGTTAATGTACATGGTGGTGGATACACAGGTCAAGCTGGAGCTATCAGACACGGAATATCAAGAGCTTTATTAAAAGCTGATGAGAGCTTAAGACCAGAACTTAAGAAAGCTGGATTCTTAACAAGAGACCCAAGAATGAAAGAAAGAAAGAAATACGGTCTTAAAAAAGCAAGAAGAGCTTCTCAATTCTCAAAAAGATAGTATTTGTACATACAACTGTATGTTATATAAAAATAAGGAGTATATATTTACATATATACTCCTTATTTTTATTTTGTGTAAATTTTTTAGGTAAACTCATTTTATATATAATTATTAGTGAAGTTTAAATTATAACGTTACTTAATATATTTATAAAAAGCTATGTTAAATTCATGTTAAATATGTAAATAAGTATTAACATGTTTTTGATTATAGTGTATTATTAGTATGGAATTTTAATGGACAAAGAAAAAGTACATATTGTTGAATGAGATTTATTGTAGGAGGTAAATTGATGTATAATATCATATTTTTGATTATTAACCTTTTAGGAGGATTAGGACTTTTTCTATATGGGATGAAGCTTATGGGGGATGGTCTTGAAAATGCAGCAGGAGATAAACTGAAGGGTATTTTTGACAGGATAACATCTAATCCGGTGAAGGGTGTGCTAACAGGTACCATTGTCACTGCTATTATTCAAAGTAGTAGTGCTACTACAGTAATGGTTGTTGGATTTGTTAATGCAGGACTTATGAATTTATATCAAGCAACATCTGTTATAATGGGAGCTAATATTGGTACTACAATAACAGCCCAATTAATAACATTTAAATTTGATGCTTTTGCACCTGTATTTTTAGCTATTGGTGCAGTTATGATACTTTTTTGCAACAAAAGAAAAGTAAAAGAAGTGGGTCAAATTATTCTTGGATTTGGTATATTATTTTTAGGGTTAAAACTTATGTCAAGTGCAATGTCACCGCTTAAGGACTCAGTATTCTTTACAAATTTAATACTAAAATTAGAAGGACATACTATATTAGGGCTTTTAATAGGAATGATGATGACAGCTGTTCTTCAAAGTTCATCAGCTTCTACTGGTATACTGGTAGCATTAGCATCTACAGGAAGCTTACCATTAACAGTAGCAATACCAATATTATTAGGTAATAACATTGGTACATGTGTAACAGCATTAATATCTAGCATAGGAACTTCAATAACGGCAAAAAAAGCAGCGGTAATTCACTTGTTATTTAACCTTATAGGAGCTGTTATATTCTTAATTATACCAGTTTCATTCTTAGCAAATATAGTTTTGGCAATAAGTCCTAATTCAGGAGTAGAAGCTATACCAAGACAAATAGCAAATGCTCACACTATATTTAACGTGGTAAATACATTACTATTACTTCCTTTAATTAAATATCTTGTTGCATTTGTTAATAAGATAATTCCTGGTGAAGATGAAAAAGATGTACCAGGTGTAAAATATATAGACGAAAGATTGCTAGAGACTCCAGCAATAGCTTTTGGTCAAACAACTAATGAAATAGTAAGAATGGGTGAGAAGGCAAAGGAAAATTTAAAAGTAGCTATGAATTCTTTTTTACAAGGCGATGAAGAGCTAATAAAGGTAGCATATAATAATGAAAAGATAATTAATCTACTAGAACATGATATAACAAGATATCTAGTTAAGTTATCTAACTCAGATTTAGGTGACGAACAGAGAGCAGAACTAGCTGCATATTTCCATGTGGTAAATGATATTGAGCGTATAGGAGATCATGCAGAGAATATTGCAGATCTTGCTAGTGAGAGAATCACTAAAAGATTAAATTTTTCTACAGATGCTATGAATGAAATAAAAGGTATGTTTGACTATACTGTAAGCGCAGTAGAAATGAGTATAGAATGTTTTAAAAGTTATAATAGAGAAAAAGCAGCGGGTATAAGAGGAATAGAAGAAAGAATAGACTCGTTAGAAAAAGAACTAAGGGCGTCACACATAAAGAGATTAAACACTGGTGTATGTAATGCTGTAGTGGGAACAATTTTCTTAGATTTAATAAGCAATTTAGAGAGAATAGGGGATCATTCAGTAAATATAGCTGAAATAATATATGAAAATTAAAATTAATAGTTTTTTATAGCTTTTATGTTAAAAACCTTTTGGATAATGTGAATCCAAAAGGTTTTTATTATATAGGTAAAAGAATAATAGTATGAATTTACGAATAAGTATAATTACAGAGTAATAAAAAAAGGTGGGAGGAACCATTAAGAATACTAAATTAATATCAATACTTACAGTAATTATTTTAGGATTCATATGCATGTCTGTAATTAATGTAAACAATGTGGTTACAACTTATAAAAATGCTGAATCAGAACAAGAAAAAAATAAAATAATACTAATTGATCCAGGACACGGAGGAATAGATGGAGGTGCTTCATCTAAAGATGGAACTACAGAAAAGGATATAAACCTAAACATTGGACTTCTATTAGGGGCAAATTTAAAAAGTCAAGGATATAAGGTTGAATTTACAAGAACAGAGGATATAGGACTTTATACTGAAGGAAAATCAGTAAAAGAGAAAAAATATGAGGACTTAAATAAAAGAGTAAGTTTGAAGGAAGAAACAAAGTGTGACATATTTGTTAGTATACATCTAAATACATTTCCAGAATCATATTGTAAGGGTGCTCAAGTATGGTACTCAAATTATGAAGGAAGCGAAAGGTTAGCAAATATCATGCAAGGTACATTAAAAGATAAATTGGACCAGTCCAATAAGAGAAAAGCAAAGGCTGCAGGCACTCAATATAAAGTACTGAGAGGAAATGATAATATGGCAGGAGTTATTGTAGAGTGCGGATTTCTAAGTAATCCTGAAGAATATGAAAAGTTAAAGGATGAAGAATATCAAAAAAAAATTGCAGATGTGTTAGCTGAATCTATAAGCATTTACTTGAAAGAAGGAGCAAATTAAAGATAAGAGCCTACTTTTTCTATAAAAGGTGGGCTCTTTATAGAATATACAACAATGTGAAATTGCAAATGATTAGTCCATATGATATTATGATTAAGGATTGGATTAAGGATTGGATTAAGCCATTGGTCCAAAGGGTCAGGAGATGAGATTTTGAACATTACAATTGATAAAAAAAATGGGATACCTCTCTATATCCAAGTAAAAAAACAAATAATGCATCTTATAAAAGATGGAACTTTGAGAGTTGGAAGTAAGATGCCTACAGAAAGAGAATTGTCTCAAGAGTTAGTAGTTAGTAGAAATACCATTAGTGCTGCCTATAATGAACTAGAAGCTAAGGGCGTATTAAAATCTATTCGAGGAAAAGGAACTTTCGTAGCAGAAGAAGTAGTATCATGGCAAAGTTATGATAGTAGAAGGAAAATTAATAAATTTGTGGATTTAGCTCTAGAAGAAGCTTTAGAATGCGGTATAGATCCAGATGATTTTTTGGACATAGTAACAAATAGGGTTAGTGAGAAAAAGGATGTTATGAATAAAGTTACTTCAGCATTTGTAGAATGTAATATTGAGCAAGCGAGAATGTTTAGTAAAGAAATAACATCAATAACAAGTATGAATACGATACCATTTACTTTAACAGACTTAGAAAAAATGAGTGACGACACAAAGGACAAGCTTTCGACTTGTGAAGTAATTATATCACCATTTAACCATGTAAATGATGTAGATGGATTTTTAAAAGGCATGAACAAGGAAATACTAGGAGTAGCAGTAAACCCTAATCTAGAATCCATTGTAAGAATCGCTAGACATCCTTCAGGAACAAAGTTTACTTTTATTTGTTTATCTGAAGAGTTTATATTTAAAATTAAGTCGGCACTTGATAATGCAGGTCTTTCAGATTTATCAGTTGAGTATTTTAGTATAACTGAAGAAGCTAAATTAAAACACATAATTGATAAATCGGAGGTACTAATAGTAACTCCAGGTAGATATAAGGATGTTTGTAAGCTCAATCATGAAAATAAAGAGCTTATAGAATTTTCTTATAACTTAGACCCTACATCAGTGAAGGCACTTAAGTCAAAAATTGTAGAATTAAAGTATCAAAAAAATTAATTCAGGAGGAATTAAAAATGGAAAAGAAGACATTAGTTCTTGGTGTTATTGGAGCAGATTGTCATGCTGTAGGTAACAAAATCATGGATTATGCATTAACAGAAGCAGGGTTTGAAGTCATCAATATTGGGGTGCTATCACCACAAGAAGACTTTATAAATGCTGCAGTGGAAACAAATGCTGATGCAATAATTGTTTCTTCTCTTTATGGACATGGAGAGATTGACTGTAGAGGCTTAAGAGAAAAGTGTGATGAATCAGGATTAAAAGATATCCTTATCTATGTTGGTGGTAACATAGTTGTAGGTAAACAAGATTGGGATGATGTTTATTCAAGATTTAAAGCAATGGGCTTTAATAGAGTTTATCCACCAGGAACAAGTATAGACACTACTATACATGACTTAAAAGAAGATTTAGGAATAGAATAGACAGAAGCACATAAACTAACTAACTAAAGTAGATTTTACTTGGAGTTTTAATAGAGAGCTGGAGTGATTTAAATGAATGCATATTTACTTTTAGACTTTGGTAGTACTTATACCAAATTGACTGCAGTAGATATAGATAATGAAGAAATATTAGCTACAGCAAAGGACATAACAACTATCGAAGATGATATAATGATAGGATTTAATAAAGCTTATGATAAGCTAATGAATAAGCTAGAAGGTAAAGAAGTAAATTTTGTTGAAAAACTTGCTTGTTCATCTGCAGCTGGAGGCTTAAAGATGGTTGCAATTGGGCTTGTGCCAGATCTTACAGCAGAAGCTGCTAAGAGAGCTGCTTTAGGAGCAGGAGCTCGAGTTATAAAAGTATATAGTTATGAATTAACTAAGGACGAAGTATTAGAGATAAAAAATTCTGATGTAGATATAATTCTTTTAGCCGGTGGTACTAATGGAGGAAATAAACAATGTATTCTACATAACGCAAATATGCTAGTAGATTTAGATGTCAATCTTCCTATAGTTGTTGCTGGAAATAAAAGTGCTAATGATGAGATAAAAGAAATATTTCAAAAAGCTGGGTTCTATTTCAGCATAACAGAAAATGTTATGCCTCAATTAAATGCTTTAAATGTGGAACCAGCAAGAGAAGAAATAAGAAAAGTATTTATGGATAGGATAACTGATGCAAAAGGACTATCCAACGCAGAAAATTATATAAATGGTATACTAATGCCTACACCAGCAGCTGTACTTAAAGCAGCTAGAGTGTTAGGAGAAGGTACTGATGAAGAAGAAGGTATTGGAGACTTAATCATTGTTGATATAGGAGGAGCTACTACTGATGTACACTCTATAGGATATGGAGAGCCAACAAAGGGTGGAGTAAATATGAAGGGGTTAGAGGAACCTTTTGCAAAAAGAACTGTAGAAGGTGACTTAGGTATGAGATATTCAGCTGTGTCTCTTTGGGAAGCTGCAGGTAGTAGAAAGCTTAGAGCATATTTAAATGATAAAGATAGAAAAGTACAAATTGAAGAAAGATGTAAATATAGGAATAGCAATATTAAAATGGTACCTGAAACAGATGAAGATATAAAATTTGATGAAGCTATGGCAAAGGCAGCTACAGAACTTTCTATGGAAAGACACTGCGGCACTGTTGAATGCATATATACTCCAATGGGAGCTGTATATAATCAATTAGGAAAAGATCTTATGGATGTAAAATATATGATTGGTACAGGTGGCGTTTTAGTTCATAGTAAACATCCAGGTGAAATATTGAAATCAGGAACCTTTAATAAAGAAAATGCTACTTCTTTAAGACCTAGAAATCCAAAAACTTTAGTAGATAAAACTTATATATTATCATCAATGGGTCTGTTAGCTCAGGATTATCCTGACAAAGCAATAAGAATAATGAAAAAATATTTAGTGGAAGTGTAAATTACTAGGAGGTAAATTAAAGTGGAACTAAAAAACAAAAAGTGGACCGAGGAAGAGTTTTTTAAGACAAGAGAAGAGGTTTTAGCACAATGGCCAACAGGTAAAGAAGTAGATTTACAGGAGGCTATAGACTACAACAAAAAAATTCCAGCACACAAGAACTTTGCTAAAAAATTAATGGAAGCAAAGGAAGCGGGCATAACATTAGCTCAACCTAGGGCCGGTGTAGCTTTATTAGATAGCCACATAGAATTACTAAACTACTTAGACAAAGAAGGTGGAGCGGATCTTCTACCATCAACAATAGATAGTTACACAAGACAAAATAGATATGAAGAATGTGAAGTTGGGATACAAGAAAGTATAAAAGCTAGAAGATCACTTTTAAATGGATTTCCAGGGGTTAACCACGGGGTTAAAGGATGTAGACAAGTATTTGAATCTGTTAACTTACCATTAGAATCAAGACACGGTACTCCAGATGGTAGATTACTTGCAGAAATTACTCATGCATCAGGTTGGACATCAAATGAAGGTGGCGGTATATCATATAATATACCATATGCTAAAAGTGTTACTCTAGAAAAAACTATTCTTGATTGGCAATATTGTGATAGATTAGTAGGTTTCTATGAAGAGCAAGGTATATCTATTAATAGAGAGCCATTTGGTCCATTAACAGGAACTTTAGTACCACCAAGTACATCTAATGCAGTTGCAATAGTAGAAGCACTACTTGCAGCAGAACAAGGTGTTAAGAATATTACAGTTGGATATGGTCAGTGTGGTAACTTAATACAAGACGTAGCAGCAATTAGAGCGCTTGAAGAGCAATGTAGCGATTACTTAAGAGCTTATGGTTATGGTGATGTTTACCTAACAACAGTATTCCATCAATGGATGGGAGGCTTCCCAGCTGATGAAGCTAAGGCTTTTGGTGTTATATCTACTGGAGCAGCAGCTGCAGCATTAGCAGGAGCTACAAAAGTTATAGTTAAAACTCCACATGAAGCTATAGGCATACCAACTAAAGAAGCAAATGCTCAAGGTATAAGAGCAACTAAAATGACTTTAAACTTATTAAAAGGTCAACAAATGCACTTATCTGATGAACTTAGAACTGAAATTGCTATAATTAAAGCTGAAACAAGATGCATGGTAGATAAGTTATACGAAGTAGGAAATGGTGACTTAGCGAAAGGTGCTGTTAAAGGCTTTGATATGGGAGTTATAGATATTCCATTTGCACCAAGTAAATATAACGCTGGTAAAATGATGCCTGCAAGAGATAATAATGGAGCAGTAAGATATCTTAAATTTGGAAATGTTCCATTTACAGCAGAGCTTAAAGCTTTCAATATGAAGAAGCTAGACGAAAGAGGAAAATACGAAAATCGTCCAGTTGGATTCCAAATGACAATAGATGATATATTTGCTGTAGGAAAAGGAAAGCTTGTTGGAAGACCAGAAAAATAACATTTATAATTTATAAGCTAACAATAAACTAATATAAAATTCTTAAATTATAGAAAGCAAGGTGTATTTAAATGAAAATTGTTGATGTAGTATGTTCTGCAGGAAGAACTGGATTTTATTTTGATGACCAAAGAGCAATAAAAGCTGGAGCTGGTCATGATGGATTTACTTATATTGGAGAGCCAGTAACTGAAGGATTTACATCTATAAGACAAGCGGGAGAATCTATATCTGTAATGTTAATACTTGAAGATGGTCAAGTAGCACACGGTGATTGTGCAGCTGTTCAATATTCAGGAGCAGGTGGACGTGATCCATTATTCTTAGCTAAAGATTTCATACCAGTTATAGAAAAGGAAATAGCACCAAAACTTATAGGCAGAGAATTAACTAATTTTAAATGTTTAGCTGAAGAGTTTGATAAAATGTTAGTAAATGGAAAAAGACTTCATACAGCTATAAGATATGGAGTAACTCAAGCTATCCTTGATGGTGTAGCAAAAGCTAAAAAAGTTACTATGGCTGAAGTTGTAAGAGATGAATATAATACTGGAGTAGAAATTAATAGAATTCCTATATTTACTCAATCAGGAGATGACAGATACAACAACGCTGATAAGATGATTATAAAGGGAGCAGATGTTTTACCTCATGCTTTAATAAACAATGTAGAAGAGAAATTAGGCTTAAAGGGCGAAAAACTTCTTGAATATGTTAAATGGTTAAGTGATAGAGTTTTAAAATTAAGAACTAGTGAAGACTATAACCCAATATTCCATATAGATGTTTATGGAACTATAGGAGTTGCATTTGATTGTGATACAAAAGCAATGGCAGACTACATAGCAACATTAGAAGAGGCTGCTAAACCATTTAAATTAAGAATAGAAGGACCAATGGATGTAGAGCATAGAGAAAGACAAATGGAAGCATTAAAAGAGTTAACAGATGAACTTGATAATAGAAATATCAATGTAGAATTAGTTGCAGATGAATGGTGTAATACTTATGAAGACGTAGCATTCTTTGCAGATAACAACTCAGGACATATGCTTCAAATAAAAACTCCAGATCTTGGAGGAGTAAATAATACAATAGAAGCTATATTGTATTGTAAGAAGAAAAAGGTCGGAGCTTACTGTGGAGGAACATGTAACGAAACAAATAGATCAGCAGAAGTTTGCACTAACATTGCTATGGCTTGTGGAGCAGACCAATGCTTAGCTAAGCCAGGTATGGGTGTTGATGAAGGTTACATGATAGTGAATAATGAAATGAATAGGGTTGTTGCCTTAGTAAATAGAAGAAATAAATAATACATTAGGTATATAGTAAAAAGGCGGTTTAATTAAAAACTGCCTTTTTACTTATAATAATTATAAAAATGAGATATATTATTCATGGGATTTAAATTAAACTGTATTAGTGAATTAATATTGAAATAATATATTTAATCAATGAGTTTAGGAGGATTATATATGAGAGAAATTAAAGTTTCACAGATAACAGAAGCTATAAGAAAATTATGTATAGATGCAAATTACTATCTAGGTAGTGATATTAAAAACAGACTTATAAAATCTCATGAGGAAGAAGATTGGGATATTGCAAAGGGAATATTAAATAAAATATTAATCAATGCTAATATAGCTAAAAATGAAGATATGCCTATGTGTCAAGATACTGGTGTGGCGTGTGTATTTATAGAAATAGGTCAAGAGGTTCAGGTAGTTGGAGGAGCCCTAGAAGATGCAATAAATGAAGGTGTTAGACAAGGATATAAGGATGGCTACCTAAGAAAATCTGTAGTTAAGGATCCTTTAGATAGAGTAAATACAAAGGATAATACTCCAGCTATGATCTACTATAATATAGTTCCAGGAGATAAGTTAAAAATCACTGTAGCACCTAAAGGATTTGGTTCTGAAAATATGAGTCAAATAAAAATGTTAAAACCTTCTGATGGGCTTCAAGGTGTTAAAGATTTTATAATAAAAGTAGTTAAGGAAGCAGGTCCAAATCCATGTCCACCAATTATTGTTGGAGTAGGAATTGGAGGAACCTTTGATAAGGCTGCAACAATTGCTAAAAAAGCACTTATTAGATCCATAGATGTAAGAAATGAAAATCCATTCTACGCAGAGTTAGAAGAGGAACTAGTAACTATGATAAATGAGCTAGGTATAGGGCCTCAAGGATTTGGCGGGAAAACAACAGCATTAGCTGTAAATATAGAAACATATCCAACTCATATTGCAGGCCTTCCAGTAGCTGTAAATATTAATTGTCATGCTACAAGACATGCAGAAATAGAGCTATAATTAGGGGGTAAGGTTTATGGAAAAGAGAATAACTACACCACTAACAGAAGAAAAGGTAAAAGATTTAAAAGCTGGAGACAGTGTTTTATTAAGTGGAGTTATATACACAGGTAGGGATGCTGCTCATAAGAGGCTTGCAGAACTTTTAGAAAAAGGAGAAGAACTTCCTATAGATGTAAAGGATGCTGTTATATATTATGTAGGGCCAACTCCAGCAAAGGAAGGAATGGCCATAGGTTCAGCAGGACCAACTACTAGTTATAGAATGGATGCATATACACCAGCACTTTTAGACCATGGTTTAAGAGGAATGATTGGTAAAGGATTAAGAAATGCTGAAGTAATAGAATCTATGAAAAAGAATAAAGCTGTATACTTTGGAGCTATAGGTGGAGCTGCAGCCCTTATTGGTAAATGCGTAAAGAAAGCAGAAATAGTGACTTATGAAGATTTAGGAGCTGAAGCTATAAGAAGACTTGAAGTAGAGGATTTACCTATAGTTGTAGTAATAGATTCAGAAGGAAATAATTTATATGAAGTAGGTAGAGAAGCTTACTTAAGTAGTAAAAAATAAGTTTTATAGGTAGAGGTGATTTAGATGGAAATTAATAAAATATCAAAGGCTGGAACCCTAGAATCCAATGATATATACGTTATAATCATGCCTAACGAAGAGGGCGGAATAGCTATAGAACTTGAGAGTATGGTTATGAAACAATTTGGAGCAGAAATAGAAAGAGCTATTAGAGAAACTTTAGATACTTTACAAGTAAAAAATGCCATTGTTAAAGCTCAAGATAAAGGGGCTCTTGATTATACAATAAGAGCTAGAATTGAAACTGCAGTAAAAAGAGCGCAGTAGGGGGTATAAATATGAAATTAAGAAGAACTATGCTTTTTATGCCTGGAAATAATCCAGGAATGTTACAAGATGCTGCAATCTTAGGTTCAGATTCTATAATTCTTGATTTAGAGGACGCAGTAAGTCTTACAGAAAAAGATAGTGCTAGAATTCTTGTTAGAGAAGCAATTAAAAATGTTGATTATAGTGGAGTAGAGGTGGTAGTTAGAATAAATCCACTTACTACAGAATTTTCAAGTGAGGATATAGAAGTTATTGGAAGAGTTAAGCCAGATGCACTAATGGTTCCAAAGGCAACGGAAGATGAACTTATAGAGATTAGTAGTAGACTTGAAAAAATAGAAAAAGAAGAAGGCTTTGAAGACAAAGCTATAAAGTTAATACCAATAGTGGAAAGTGCTTATGGTGTTGAAAATGTATATACAATTATAAAATCATCAGACAGAATAGTAGCAGTTCTTTTAGGTGGAGAAGATTTAACTTCTGATATGGGAATTAAGAGAACTAAAGAAGGCAGTGAGATATTTTATGCTAGAAACAGGGTAGCTGTAGCTTGCAAGGCTATGAGAGTAGGGGCTATTGATACTCCATTTACAGATACTAATGACTTTGAAGGATTAGAAAAGGATACTCTACTTGCAAAATCCCTTGGAATGACTGGCAAAGCATCAATTAATCCAAGACAAATTGATACGATACACCAAGTATATGCTCCAACTAAAGCGGAGATAATCCATGCTCAAAGGGTATTAGATGCTATGGAAGAAGCTGAAAGAGAAGGTAAGGGAGTATTTTCTCTAGATGGTAAAATGGTAGATGCACCAGTTATAAATAGAGCAAAAACCACTGTGGAATTAAGTAAAAAACTAGGCCTTATTTAATGAGGGGATTGAGGTGATAATAATATGAAGAATGTATTAGGAAGAGAAATTCCGGAGTATATAGATGGATACGGAGATGTAAAGATTTTTGAAGGTGCTTTTAATAATATGAATCCTTTAAAAAAGGTGTCAGCAAAGATTAAACCTGTAGTTCCTGGAGATGCAAAGTTAGTAAATTCGTTAGAAGAAGTTTTAGATAAAGTGGAAATTAGGGATGGAATGTGTATATCTTTTCACCATCACTTAAGAAATGGGGATTATATTCTTAACATGGTTGTAGAATCCATGGCAAAAAGAGGAATAAAGAATTTAACTGTGGCAGCAAGTTCTATATTTCCAACTCATAAGCCGCTAGTTGCTTATATTGAAGATGGTACTGTATCTAAAATATATGCAAATTATATATCAGGACCTGTAGCAGATGCTATATCACAGGGTAAATTAAAATATCCAGCTATAATGCATACCCATGGTGGAAGATCAAGAGCTATTGAAAGTGGAGATTTACATATCGATATAGCCTTTTTAGCAGCACCTTCTAGTGATATGTATGGTAATATAAATGGACTTACTGGCAAATCTGCTTGTGGCGCTTTAGGATATGCAGTTTCTGATGCAGAATATGCAGACACTGTAATAGCTATTACAGACAACTTAGTGCCATATCCAAACTTCCCAATGGAAATAAACCAAGTTTATGTAGATTATGTAGTTAAGGTAGATTCCATAGGAAATCCAGCAGGAATAGTATCAGGAACTACACAAATTACCAAGGATCCTATTGGCCTTAAAATTGCAAAGAATGCTTTAGATACTATGATAGCTTCAGGGCTAGTTAAAGAAGGTATGTCATTTCAAACAGGAGCTGGCGGGATATCCCTAGCTGTAGCTGCAGAGCTTAGAGAATATATGAAGAAGAATGAAATCAAAGGTAGCTTTGCATCTGGTGGAATAACTGGTTATATTGTAGATATGTTTGAAGAAGGATTATTCCAAAGTTTACTAGATGTACAATGTTTTGATTTAAAGGCAGTAGAGTCCTGTGCTAAAAATGAAAAACATATAACTATGTCAGCTTCTATGTATGGAAATGCTCATAACAAAGGAGCTGTAGTAAATAATTTAGATATAGTAATACTTGGAGCAACAGAAATAGATACAAACTTTAATGTGAATGTTACTACTGCTTCAGATGGAACTATAATGGGGGGGTCTGGTGGTCATGCAGACACTGCAGCAGGCTCTAAACTTACTATAATAGTAACAAAACTAACTAAGGCAAGATTACCAATAATAAAGGATAAGTTGACTACTATAACTACTCCAGGTGAAACTATTGATGTAATAGTAACTGAAAGAGGAATATCTGTTAACCCTAAGAGGGTGGATTTAATTGAAAAATTAGAAGAAGCAAACCTTAATGTGGTAACTATAGAGGAATTAAAGGAAATAGCTGAAAAAATAACAGGTACTCCTAAAGCAATAGAATTATCTAAGGATATAGTTGCAGTTGTAGAATATAGGGATGGAACTGTTATAGATGTAGTTAGAAAAACATTATAAATAAAATAACACCTGTCTAAGATATTTTATTCTTAGATAGGCGTTATTTTTTTGTGTTAAATTAAATGGGGAATAAAGATTTTATTTACAGTCCTACTATGATAACATATAAGGAGAGAGTAAATTATTTACTTAGGAGGTTTTTCAATGTCTAAGTTAAAAGATCCTTTTAAGAATGTATGAAAAAGAGAATATAATGGAGGCAAGTATGCCTATAATACCACATTAATAGCAGGAATTATAATAATAAGTATGTTATTTATTATATTAATTTGTCTGTCCTAATATTATAATAAAATTTTTAGTCAATTAATTAATAAAGTAAACTTTATTAAATTAATATCGTATTATTTATATAAAGAGAGGGAAGAAGATGAAAGAATCGCAAGGAAGAGCTCCTGTAGAAGATGCCATTCTTGTAAGCAATGTATTAAAGGGAGACGTAGAGAGTTTTCAAGTTATAGTTGAGAAATATCAGCTTAATATACTTAGATTTATTTATGGAATGATAAAACAGAAGGAAGCAAGTGAGGATATTACTCAAGAGGTATTTATAACTGTATATAATAAATTAGATATGTATAATAATAAGTATAGTTTTATAAATTGGATTTTGCAGATTGCAAAAAATAAAACCATAGATTATATGAGAAAATATAGAAAGGTTTATGAAAGTGATATTGATGAAGCCTATAATATATCATCTTCTGAAATGGGACCGGAAGAATCTTTAGAATATTTAGAAGTAAAAGAAAATGTAAATAAATATATAAAAACTCTAGATGAAGTTGATAAGCAAATATTAAATTTAAGGTATTCTCAGAGTTTAACTTTTAGAGATATAGGTGAAATTCTAGATATTACAGAAACTACTGTGAAAAGGAGATACTATAAAGTAAGAGATGGATTCAAAGTCTTTTGCAAGTAAGGTTAGGAGGAGTCACAATGAAATGTAGTCAGTTCAAAGATAAGTTAACAGAATATATTGAAGGAAATTTGTCAGCTGAAGCAGATGAAGAAATGAGGAGTCACCTTTTAACCTGCCAAAGTTGTAAAGAGGATTATGACAAAGAAGTTTTAGAATATAAAACTTTTAAAGAAGCCTTTTCTTATGAAAATATTAACTTTAAAAACTCTACAGAAAAAATAATGGAGAGTATAGATAAAAATAAATATACAAGGGGGAGAAGAGGAATGAAAAGAAAATACAAAGGAGCATTTGCTATTGCAGCTGCATTTTTATTAGGGGTTATAGTTACTCCTGTAGCTATGAAATTAATGGATGGTAAAGAAATATTTTCAGCAGCCTCATCAGGAAAGGAAGAGAGTTCTACTAAGCAAGAAAATATAGTTAAATCTGAAATGGCAGAAGAAAACAACAGTAACGAACCTATAGAAAGTGTTCCAGATACATCATCAAATGAAGAAAAGACTAGTGATGATATAAAGAGATCAGCAAATGTGAATATTGTTGACTTATATAGTAAAGCGGAAGTGACTATGTCTAAGGAGTTAACTTTTAATACACCATTTATAGCTACAGAAGACGGTAAATATGAAGCTAGTATAGAAGGTAAAGGAGAGAAGGCTATAGAAGAGGGGATAGGTATACTTTATGTAAAAGATACATCCACAAATAAGATGTATGAGTATACTGCAACAGAGAAAGAAAGTCAGCAATCACCACTATCAATAAGTTGGTATGATGACACTCATCTTATGATAGTTCATGGTTTAGGATATGGAACATTAGTTAATGGTGAACGTATTATAATCTTAGATGTAACCACAGGTGAACAAATGCTTATAGCTACGGCTAAGGATAAAGAGCGATTTGTATCTATAACAAGAAAAGATGATAGCTTAATATTAAAATATGTTCTTTATTTAGATGACATGATGAATGATAAAGAAGATAAATCTAAAACTTTTGATAATTATATTCTTGGAGATGTAATAGAAGTAGAATAAGATAGTGTATTGCAACTAAAGGTTGCAATACATTTTTTCTTATACATAGTTGTTGATAACAAAACTAGTAACATGATAAAATTAGTTGTAAAAAGATATATAGTAATAGGTACTATAAAATTTATAATAAGTTATAAAATAAAATATAAGTGGTGAAGTGATGGTTAATATAAATAAGACTTATAAAAAGGCAATGGATTTTTATTGTGATGGAAGATTAGATAAAGCATTAAATTATTGTGATAAGGTATTAAACAAAGATAGAAGTCATTCTCCTACATTGAATTTAAAGGGACTAATATATTATATTCGTGGACAATTAGAAGAAGCAAAGACTCTTTGGAAGCTAAGCTATAAATTAAATGGAGATATGGTATCTAAAAAGTATTTAGATGATTCTAGACATGACGAAGGGGATATATACATATTTAGTCAAGGTGTACATCTATTTAATGAATTTAAGGTAAAAGATGCTTTAAGGTGTTTTCTAAAGTGTGAAAGTTCCCATTTTAACAGTATAAATCTTTGGAAATACATAGCTAAGTGCCATATGCAATTAGGGCAGCATAATAAAGCTGTTAAATATATAGAAGATATTTTAACTATTGATAAACATAATCCAGAAGCTTTAAGCTTAAAAAAGCAGTTAATAGAATTAAATTTTATACCCAAAGAGACTAGGGTAAAATTTAAGAAGTTTATGGTGTTATTAGGAATAAGTATAGTTGCAGTGTGTATTGTATTATTAATAGGCATTGGAATATTTAAAGGATACAACAAAACTCATCAATGGTTACAAATCAAACAAGAAAAAAAGAATGAAGCAATTAATAAGGATAAAACAAATTTAGACAATTTCCAAGGAAATAGTGAAAAAATAGAGGGGAATTCTCATAAGGAATCAGAAAGTGATGAAACTAAAAAAGAAATAGAAAAAAATGAGAGTTCTAATATTGAAAATGAAAGTTTTAATGTAAGTACATTAAAATCCTACGTAAAGGCGAAAGACTATGAAAACATTATTAAATACATAGAAAAATATGATATAGAAGGTTTAAGTATAAATGATAGGAACATAGTTCAAAATGCAGTAACTTTAATAAAGGAAAAAGGAGTATTGTCATTATATGAAAAGGGAGTTAGTTATATTGCAGATAAGAAGTATGATAATGCAATAAAGAACTTCACCTTAGTTTATAAATATAGTGAGGGTATGTATCTAAATGAACATATACTATTTATGATGGCCAGTTCCTATGAAGGTTTAGAAGATATAGAAAATGCAAATAAGTATTATGAGATATATGTAGACAAGTATGAAAAGAATGGTTCATATATAGAACAATGTCTTTACTCTCTAGCAATAAATAATGAGGGAATAGATAAAGAAAAGTCAAAAAAATATGCTGAAATTCTTACTAATAAATTTAGTAAATCAGAATATAACAATAGTAGAGTAAAGGCTATATTAAAATAGAACCTACTTATAGTTCCACCATAAATAGAGAGAATGGACTACTTTATAGCTCCATTCTCTCTAATTTTATTTTAAAGTTATTAGACTTCTATTCTAGTAGGATTAACTCTATTAAGGGTATCTATGTGATATGGAGATATAATAATGATGTTACAGAAAAGTAAAAGAATCAAAATGAATTTTTTCATATAATTCATCTCCTTTTTCAGTAATTGCTATTTAGGTTATTATACTCCTTAGTAAAATTTTTATACATTTTTTCAATTTTATCATAGGCTTCATTACTTGAAACATAAAGTGAGTCCATAAAATCTTCTCTTACATCCTTACTATCTCTACGAACTTTTTCAGTTAAAATAGCATATTTGATTTCATATAAGTAGTCATTATATGAGGATATAATTTCCGTAAAATCCTTATATAGTGATGAAAAATCATCAGGTATGGACATTTGGGATAAAACATTTTGTACTGAAGCTAATTTTTTAGAAGTATCATCTATATTAGAAATTAAAAGTTCATAGGTCATATTGCCACTACGACATTTTAAGACATCTTCATAGAAGTTATATTTTAAGCTATCTAGAGATATAACTAATTCTCTTAAAGTGTGAATAAATTTAGTAATATCTGCTGATTTTAAATCAGATATTTTCTTTAAATTATTAGAAGATATACAATAGTCTATAGTTGAATCAATTACTGAATACATAGGAACACCTAAATCATAATTATAATCTTTTTTTAGCTTGATTAAGTCATAATAGTTTTCTGTAGCATCTCTGAAGGTCTTTAAATTATTAGCTGCTAGCTGAATATCACTTCCGTTAGGATTTTTCAGCATTGCTTCAAGTTGCTCTATAATGAGAATATTTTCATTTAGACCCTTAGATAAATTTTCATAGTTTTCTGGTGAAATTACTTCTTTAGCAGAAGGGTTTGAATTTAAATCTATAGATATATCTATCAAGTCAGCTTTCATTTGGGATAAAACACTAAGAACTTTTTCAACATCTATATTATTATCTATTAGCATTTTACAGCTATTATTAACCTTCCATATAGATTTCATAGTGTTAGAAATATATCTTTCTTCTTTATTAAAAGAAAACTTACTGAAAAAACCATAACTCATAAAAAACAAAATTATACCTATAATAAAAAAGCATAAATATTTCATTACTATGTTGTCTATTATTAATTTTTTTTCACTCACTTACAGCATCCCCCTTTGTATTTGTAAAAAATATATTATAATTCTTTATATTAAAGTTAAAACTAAAATATTCGTGGTTATCAACATTTATTTAATTAAAATATTTTTGTTCTAAAAATTAAAATTTATATTACAAATAGAAGTATTGGTGTATAATTAAAATAGTATTATCGTTAGGTGGTGACTATATGGAAAGCTTTAATGCACTCATAAATATTTTTAAGGGAATGACTATATTTTCTCTAATTGACATTATTGTAGTTTCTTTTATATTTTATAAAGGTTATACATTAATAAAAGAGACAAGAGCAGAACAATTATTAAAAGGAATTATACTTATATTTTTATTAATACCAGTAAGTGATGTTTTAAACTTAACAACCCTAAATTGGATATTAGAGAATACTTTAACAATTAGTGTTATTTCTATTATAATTATATTTCAGCCTGAAATTAGAAAGGCTTTAGAACATATTGGAAGAACTTCTTTTGTAGATAAAATAATTTATGAAGATGAAGAAGTTATGAAGAGTGTGGTTAATGAAATAGTAGATGCTGTGGAAGTATTGGCTGAGGATAGAGTTGGAGCACTTATAATAATAGAACAAAAGACTGGTCTTGGAGATATTATAAACACGGGAACTAAAATAAATGGTGATGTATCTTCAGCACTTCTTCAAAATATTTTTGTTGTAAATACTCCACTACACGATGGTGCCACTATCATAAGGAATGATAAGGTTGTAGCATCAGGTTGCTTTTTACCCCTTACCAATGATGATAAGTTAAATAAACAGTTAGGCACAAGGCACAGGGCTGGAATAGGAGTTACAGAGGTAGCAGACTGTATAACTATTATAGTTTCAGAAGAAACGGGAGTAATTTCTTTAGCTATAAATGGAAGATTACTTAGAAATTACGATAAAGATAAGTTAAGAAATGTACTACTTAAAATAATGAAGAGTAGACAAAATAGAAAAGAATCATTTAAAGAGAGGGTAAAGCTATGGATAAGCAAAAAAGACAAGACATCATAATAAGAATTTGTTGTGTAATAGCAGCACTAGTATTGTGGATGTATATTCGTAGTAGCGAAGACCCTGTCACTACTAGTGTAATAAAATATGTGCCGGTAAAGATACTAAATGAAGATACTCTTGCAGATAGAGATTTAGTGCTAATACCAAATCAAGATTTTTATATAAATTTAACAGTAAAGGCTCCGGCATCTACAATTAAAGATTTAGATAAAAAAGAGTTCACTCTTGTAGCAGACCTTCAAGGGTATGCACTAACCCCGGGAGAAAATAAAGTTCAAGTTAAAGTGAAAGAAGCAATTCCTGGAGTTTCTGTTGTAAACTCTGATGGCCTTCTAATGAAAGTAGATGTGGATACTTTAGCAGACAAATATGTAAATGTAACATCTGGAATTGTAGGTGAAGTAGCGAAAGGATATTATAATGATGATTCTGTAATATCACCTAATTCTGTAAAAATTTCAGGACCGCAAAGATATTTAGATCAAGTGGTAGGAGCAGTAGCCCAAGTAGATATAACTAATGCAAGCACTGATATAGATAAAAACTGTAAGGTTACTTTAGTAGATTCAGACGAAAGAGAAGTTACTGGACTATCTATATATCCAGAATATGTACAGGTGAAAATCCAGGTGAAAAAAGGAAAATATTTGGGGATAAATGTACAGACTACTGGAACAGCAGTACCAGGAGTAACTATAGTAAGTACGGAAGCCGCACCAAAGAGTATAGAGGTAGCTGGTGTGAGTGAAATAATAGATAACATAAAAAGCATTAATACAGAACCCATAAACATTAGTAATATAACTGAAAGCACCACGGTAGATGCAAATCTAATAATGCCGGAAGGTGTACACAGTGTAAATAATGAGAAAACTGTAAAAGTTAAAATTACAGTTAAGAAAATTAGTGAAAAGACTTTAAGTATACCAATAAGCTATACTAATTTGGGAGAAAAACTTACACTAGAAAACTCAACTCCAACATTAAAGTTAGTTATTACAGGAGAAGACAGTGAACTAAGTAAAATCAGTGAAGATAAACTTAAGGCTACAGTAGATTTGAAAAGTTTAACAGAAGGCTCCCATGAAGTTAAGATACAATTAGCAGGAGTACCAAATACAATACAAGTTAAGAGCCAAACACCTGAAAATATAACTATAACCATAAAAGCCAAAACAGAGGAGACAGGTAATAATGACGGTTAAGATAAATAATTTAGTTTTAGGAATAAATGAAGATAGTTTAGCCACCTTAAAATCAAAGGTGGCTAATAAACTTAGAATAAAAGAAAGTGATTTTAAATCCTTTAAAATTACTAAGGAATCTATAGATGCTAGAAAAAAATCAGAAATAAAAATAAATTATGCTGTAGAAATAGAATGTGATAATGAAGCTAAAGTAATAGCTAGAGTAAATAGTAATGATGTTAAATTAGGTGGAGATAATTATAAAGCTGATTTTGAAATTGGAACAAAGAAGCTAGAGAATAGACCTATAGTAGTAGGAATGGGACCAGCAGGGCTATTTGCAGGACTTCTTTTAGCTGAAAAGGGATATGACCCTCTTATAATTGAGAGAGGTGAAGATGTAGACAGTAGAACTAGAACTATAGATGGTTTTTGGAATAATAGGATACTTAATACAGAAAGTAATGTTCAATTTGGAGAAGGTGGAGCTGGTACTTTTTCAGATGGAAAGCTAACAACTAGAATTAAAGATCATAGATGTGGATATGTTCTAGAAAAACTTGTTTTAGCAGGTGCACCAGAAGAAATTACATATATGGGAAAGCCTCATATCGGAACGGATATATTAAAAAATGTAGTGAAAAATATAAGAGAAAAAATTAAGGAATATGGTGGAGAAGTAAGATTTTCATCTAAGCTTGAAGATATATCAATAAAAAACGGTAAAATTTCTGAGATAGTAGTAGAAGGTGAACATATACCTTGTGATAATCTTATACTTGCTACAGGTCATAGTGCTAGAGATACTTATGAAATGCTATTTTCAAAAGGGGTTTCTATATCACCAAAACCCTTTGCCGTCGGTTTTAGAGTTGAACATTTACAGCATATGATAGATGAAAATCAATATGGTAAATATGCAACTCATCCAAAACTAAGGGCTGCAGATTATAAACTAACCTATACTAGTAATAAACTATCTAGATCTGTATACAGTTTTTGTATGTGTCCAGGTGGTCAGGTAGTGGCTTCAGCATCAGAAGAAAATACTGTAGTAGTAAATGGTATGAGCAATTATAAGCGAGATGGGATAAATGCTAATTCTGCTTTAGTAGTATCAGTAGACCCTAGTGATTTTGAAGGAAATACCCCATTAGGTGGAATTGCTTTTCAAAGACGTTATGAAGCTTTAGCTTATGAAGTTGGAGGAAGAAATTATAACGCCCCTGTTCAGCTTGTAAAAGATTTTTTAAATGATAAAGTATCAAAGAATTTTGGAAGGGTGAAACCAACATATACTCCAGGAACTGAATTTGTAGATTTAAAAAGCTGTGCACCAAATTTTGTTGTAGATGCTATAAAAGAAGCATTACCTGTATTTGATAGGAAAATACCAGGATATGCAGGAGAAGATGCAATATTAACAGGTATGGAAACAAGGACTTCTGCCCCTGTAAAAATAAATAGAAATGAAAATTATGAAAGTGTTAATGTTAGAGGATTGTATCCAACGGGTGAAGGTGCAGGATATGCAGGTGGAATTGTATCAGCAGCAGTAGATGGACTTAGAGTGGCAGAACAGATTATCACAGAATATTCACCAAAATAAAACAAAGAGAAACTTGATATTTATATTATCCATTGATAATATAATATTTAAGAAGATTATTTTATCCATTCTTCTTTTCTTTAACGGGGATATGCGTTTGCAGCAAGAAGTGAAGATAGGATTTAGGATAAACAGATTTCTTAGAGCTTTTGCTCATTAGAGATTGTTATCCTTTAGGATAAATTTTGTTAAGATTTAGAAATATATAAATTTTATATACTTCTAAATCAAATGCAAAAATATAAAAGCTAATATAAATATTTATGTGGAGGTATAGTGATGAGGGAAGATAAGCAAGTATTAGTGATTAATCCAGGATCGACATCTACGAAAATAGCTGTATTTTTGGGGGAGGAATGTATAGCCTCAGCTAGTTTATCTCACAGTGCAGAGGAAGTGAAAAAATATTCTCATATATGTCAACAAAAGGACATGAGAACGGAAGTCATATATAATTGGCTTAATGAAAACGATTATTCACTTGAAAAGTTTCATGCTGTGGTAGGTAGAGGGGGACTTTTAAGACCTATGCCAGGAGGGACTTATAAGATAACTTACAAGATGTTAGACGACCTTATTGTTGGGTTTCAAGGACAGCATGCTTCAAATTTAGGTGGAGTTATTGCCTATGAAATTGCAGAGAAAGCAGGAATACCATCTTATATAGTAGATCCTGTTGCTGTTGATGAAGTTGACGAAGTAACAAGAATATCAGGCATGGAAGATATATCTAGGCGTTCTCTTGTGCATGCTTTAAACATTAAAGCTGTAGTAAGAAAAGTTTGTGCTGATAAAAACTTAGATTTTGAGAAAAGTAATTTCGTAGTAGCACATATAGGTGGAGGAATAACTGTATCACCAGTAAGAGGTGGCAGAATAATTGATTGCAACAATGCAAATGAAGATGGACCTTTTTCACCAGAAAGAACAGGAGGTCTTCCAGTAGGAGATTTAGTGAAGCTTGCCTTTAGCAATAAGTATACAATGCAAGAATTAAAAAACAAAATTACAAGAGAAGGTGGATTAGTAGCTTATCTTGGAACTAATGACGGAAGAGAAGTTGATAGACGTATCGATGAAGGCGATAAAAAAGCAGAATTGATATTAAGAGCTATGGCATATCAACTTAGTAAAGAAATAGGTGGAATGGCTACTGCACTATGTGGTAACATTGATGCTATAATTTTAACTGGTGGAATAGCTTATAATAAAAGAGTTACTAACTGGATTACTGAAGATGTAAAATTTATTGCACCTGTAGAAATTGTACCAGGTGAAAATGAAATGTTAGCCCTTGCAGAAGGAGCATTAAGAGTATTAAATGGTGAAGAAACACCAAAGATATATGATGATGAAGTAAAATTTGATTAACATTTGGGGGGAATCATAATGATTAAAACATTTGATGAGGTAATTTCTAAGGTTAAATCTCAATCAATGAAGAAAGTAGCAGTAGCAGTAGCACAAGATGAACCAGTACTTGAAGCTATAAGAGATGCTAAAAAAAATGGCATTGCTGATGCTATCTTAGTTGGAGATAAGGATGAAATAATAAAAATTGCTGAAACAATTGGAATGAACATAGATGAGTATGAAATTATAGATGAGAAAGATGTAAACAAGGCATCTATAGAAACTGTTAAACTTGTATCTTCAGGTAAAGCAGATATGATGATGAAGGGCTTAGTTGATACAGCTACTTTCTTAAGAGCAGTACTTAATAAAGAAGTAGGACTTAGAACAGGAAAACAGATGTCACACATTGCAATATTCGAAGTTCCTGGCTATGATAGATTATTATTTGTAACAGATGCAGCTTTTAATATGTATCCAGAACTTAAAGAAAAGATAGATATTATAAAAAATGCAGTTCAAGTAGCTCATGCTCTTGAAAATAGCATGCCAAAGGTAGCACCAATTTGTGCAGTTGAGGTTGTAAACCCTAGTATGCCAGCTACACTTGATGCTGCAAACCTTTCCAAAATGAATGAGAGAGGTCAAATTAAGGGTTGTATAATTGATGGACCATTGGCTCTTGACAATGCACTTTCAAAAGAAGCTGCAGCACATAAAAAAATATCAGGTCCAGTAGCGGGAGAGGCTGATATATTATTAATGGCAAATATAGAAGCAGGAAATGCTGTCTATAAATGCTTAACATATACTACAGAATCTAAGAATGGTGGATTATTAATGGGAGCAGCAGCACCAGTTATAGTAACATCAAGAGCAGATTCACCAGAGACAAAAATGAATTCTATTGCCCTTGCATCATTAGTAGCAGGAAGATAATAAGGAGGAAGAAAATGGGACATAAACAATTGATAATAAATCCAGGTTCAACATCAACAAAGATAGGTGTATATGATGATGAAAATCCTATATTAGTTGAAACTTTAAGACATTCAGCAGAAGAAATAGGTAAATACAAAGAAATATATGACCAATTAGAATTTAGAAAAGAAGTAATATTACAAGTACTAAAAGAAAAAGGCTTCGATATAAAAGAATTATCAGGAGTAGTAGGTAGAGGTGGACTTTTAAAACCTATCGAAGGTGGAACTTATAGTGTAAATGATGCTATGATTAAGGATTTAAAACAAGGAGTTTTAGGACAACATGCCTCTAATCTAGGTGGAATAATAGCTCATGAAATAGCTACAGAAATAAATGTACCATCCTTTATAGTAGATCCAGTTGTAGTTGATGAGTTAGAAGATGTGGCTAGAATATCTGGTATGCCAGAAATTGATAGAAAGAGTATATTCCATGCTTTAAATCAAAAGGCTGTAGCAAAGAGATATGCTAAAGAAACAAATACTTCTTACGAGGAGCTAAACCTTATAGTAGCTCATATGGGTGGAGGAATATCAGTAGGAGCTCATAAACAAGGAAGAGTTGTAGATGTAAACAATGCACTAGATGGAGAAGGTCCATTTTCACCTGAAAGAAGTGGAGGACTTCCAGTAGGAGATTTAGTTAAACTTTGTTTTAGTGGAAAATACACCATGGATGAAATAAAGAAAAAGATAAATGGTAAAGGTGGAATAGTAGGTTATTTACAAACTAATGATGCTAAACTTGTGGGAGACAGAGTAGCAGAAGGAGATAAGGAAGCTAAATTAATATTTGATGCTATGGCATATCAAGTAGCTAAAGAAATAGGAAGATGTGCTACAGTATTACAAGGAAAAGTTGATGCAATATTACTAACTGGTGGAATAGCATACGGAAAATATATAGTAGAATACATTAAAGAAAGAGTAGAATTTATATCACAAGTAGTTGTTTATCCAGGTGAAGATGAATTACTTGCCTTAGCAGAAGGTGGACTTAGAGTATTAACAGGTCAAGAAGCTGCTAAGGAATATAAATAGGGTGAAGCTATGAGTAGAATAAGGGTTTTTACAGGTCACTTTGGAAGTGGAAAGACAGAAATAGCAATAAATTATGCAATTAAGTTAGCTAAAGAAGGGAAAAAAGTAGCCCTTGTAGATTTAGATATAGTAAATCCATATTTTTGTATTAGAGATCTTACACAGGAACTTAAGGAAAAATATAATATAAAGGTTATATCTTCAAATCCTGAGTATGTTAATGCTGAACTTATGGTAGTACCAGCAGAAGTTAGAAGTGTATTTAATGATAAAAGTTATGAGGTGATTTTTGATATTGGGGGAGATGATTCAGGAGCAATAGCTCTTGGTCAATATAACAAACATTTTAAAGAAGAACCTTATGATATGTATTTTGTGATAAATGGTAATAGACCATTTACATCTAATGACAAAGATACTATAGAGTTTCTTAGAGATATAGAAAGAGCTTCAAGATTAAAAGTGACTCATCTAATATCTAATACAAACTTATCATATGAAACTACAAAGGAACATATAATTAAAGGGGATATGGAAATAGCAGAGATTTCTAAAGAGTTAGATATTCCTCATGCCTATACTGTGTGTTCAGAAGAGCTTGTAGATGAAGTGGAAGGTAAAGTTTCAGGAAAGATATTCCCGATTCACATATATATGTTGCCACCATGGAAAAAAGATTCAATTTAGCACTAATTATCAAGTGCTAAGTTGACATCTTGTACTAAAAAGTGATAGATTATATATATGTAAACGTATTTATTTTACTGTCCCTAGGGATATAGGATAATAAAATGTAAACGTATTACAGCTTAAATATAGGTCTTAAACAATATATAGTAAATAAAACATTCTAAACTTTCTATATAAGGAGGTAAGTATTATGGCAAAGGTAACTTTTAGGGAAGAAAGATGTAAGGGATGTGGACAATGTATAATTGCATGTCCAAAACAAATCATAACTTATTCTGAGGAACTAAATGTAAAAGGATATCATCCAGCTACAGTTACAGAAGAAAATATGCCTAAGTGCATTGGTTGTGCATCATGTGGAAAAATGTGTCCAGATCTTGTAATTACAGTGGAGAAATAATAGGGGGGAAAGATTCATGTCAGAAAAAGTTTTAATGAAGGGTAATGAAGCCATAGGTGAAGCAGCTATCCAAGCTGGTTGTCAATGTTTCTTCGGATACCCTATAACACCACAAACAGAAATATCAGCATATCTTTCAAGAAAAATGCCTAAAATAGGTAGAGTTTTCCTACAAGCTGAAAGTGAAATTGCTGCAATAAATATGGTATATGGAGCAGCAGGAACTGGAGTAAGATGTATGACATCTTCAAGTTCACCTGGAATAAGCTTAAAAGCAGAAGGAATATCTTATATAGCAGGTGCAGAACTTCCTTGTGTTATCATTAATATAGTTAGAGGTGGTCCAGGTCTTGGTGGAATTCAACCAGCTCAATCAGACTACTTCCAAGCAACTAAAGGTGGTTCTCATGGAGATTTCAATATGCCAGTATATGCACCATGTTCAATTCAAGAAATGGTAGATTTAGTACAAGATGCTTTCGATGTAGCTGATATGTACAGAACTCCAGTTATGGTTATGGGAGATGGAATGCTTGGACAAATGATGGAGCCCGTAGAGTTTAAAGAAAGAAGTGAAAAAAACCTTCCAGAAAAAACTTGGGCTGCTAATGGATTAAACGGAAGAGCTAATCATAATGTAATAAACTCCTTATACTTAAAACCTGAAGGTCTTGAAACTCATAACTTGAAATTACAAGCAAAATATAAAGCTATAAAAGAAAATGAAACTAAGTATGAATTATATAATTGTGAAAATGAAGTAGATTTAATAATGGTTGCATACGGAACAACTTCAAGAATATGCAAAACTGTTATAAAATTAGCTGAAAAAGAAGGAATAAAATTAGGTTTAATAAGACCAATAACATTATGGCCTTTCCCAGTAGAAGCTTTTGAAAAAACTGTGGACAAAACTAAGCATGGTTATGCATCAATAGAGCTTAGCTGTGGTCAAATGGTAGAAGATGTTAGACTTTCTGTTGAAGGAAGAAAACCAGTATTCTTCTTTGGAAGATCAGGTGGAATGGTTCCAAGCCCTAATGAAGTCCTTGAAAATGTTAAAAAATTCATAGGAGGTGCTAAATAATGGCAATAGTATTTCAACCAACAAAAGCATTATTAGACGTGCCTACCCATTACTGCCCAGGATGTACTCATGGAATAATCCACAGACTAGTAGGGGAAGTACTTGAAGAATTAAATGTTATAGATAAAACAATTGGTGTAGCTCCAGTTGGATGTTCAGTTTTGGCATATGACTACTTTGCATGTGATATGTTTGAAGCTGCACACGGAAGAGCACCAGCAGTAGCTACAGGAATAAAAAGATCTAATCCTGATAAAGTTGTATTCACATATCAAGGAGATGGAGACTTAGCAGCTATAGGAACAGCAGAAATTGTACATGCAGCTACAAGAGGAGAGAACATAGTTACAATCTTCGTAAATAACTGTATTTATGGTATGACAGGAGGACAAATGGCTCCAACAACATTACCAGGACAAGTTACAGAAACTTCTCCATATGGAAGAGATGTTAAGCTTCAAGGTCATCCAATAAGAGTTTCTGAAATGATATCTACATTAGATGGAGCTTGCTATGTAGAAAGAGTATCAGTAGATAATGTACCACATGTAAATAAAGCTAAAGCTGCTATTAAGAAAGCTTTCCAAAATGCCATTGATGGAAAAGGTTTCTCAATGGTTGAGGTTCTATCAATATGCCCAACTAACTGGGGATTATCAACTGAAGAGTCACTTGGATGGTTAAGAGATAACATGATGCCATTCTACACTCTAGGTGTTAAAAAAGATACAACAACTGAGGAGGGGAAATAATATGGCATCACAAGAAATAATATTTGCTGGATTTGGTGGACAAGGAATATTATCAATGGGTAAATTCTTAGCTTATGCTGGAATGGATGTTAATATGAATGTTTCATGGTTACCTTCTTATGGACCAGAAATGCGTGGAGGTACTGCAAACTGTTCTGTTATTGTTTCAGACGAAGCTGTTGGTTCTCCAATAGTAACTAACCCTACATCACTAGTTGTTATGAATAGACCTTCTCTTGATAAGTTTGAAAAAGAAATTTTACCAGGTGGACTATTAATATTAGATAGCGACTTAGTTGAAAGACCAGTTGAAAGAGACGATATTGAAGTTATAAAAATACCAGCTCAAACAGAAGCTGATAGCCTTGGAAGTAAGCAAATTGCAAACATGGTGCTTCTAGGAGCATTAGTTGCAAAAACACAAATAGTTTCTATGGAAACTTTACTTCAATCTCTAAAAGATCACGGAAAAGAAAAATTCTTTGAAATCAATAGAAAAGCTCTAGAAATTGGAGCATCATACGTAGTAAAATAAGTTTATTAGCTAAAAGTGGCTTTCGCAAAATGTATTTTGCGAAAGCCACTTTTTTATTTATGATAAAAGTTGTATAAAAATTGAAAAAACTATTTACAAGCGAAACAATGTTATGTTACTATAATATTATGATAAAAGATGGTTAAATATATGGCTATTTACTATATTAAAGAGCTATGTGTACTTAGTTGATGTAACATTATTACGTTGAAATAAAATGGAGGTATAAATTATGGTGAATAATGAACAGTTTGGAGATTTAAAAATATCAGGTTCAGGGAGTGCGGCAGGAGGAAGATATAGGATTGCATCTATCAGTGGAAGTGGAAAAATTGTTGGAGATGTAAACTGTGAAAAATTTAGTATTAGTGGTAGTGGAAAAGTTGAAGGTGCTGTTATAAGTAATGGTTTTAGTATTAGTGGATGTGGAAAGGTAACTGGAGACTTAAACTGCGTTACTGGTAGTATCAGCGGAAGTGGTTCTGTTCTTGGTTCTATTCATGCAAAGAAATTTAACATCAGTGGAAGTGGTAAAATAGGTGGTAATTTTAAAGGTGAAGAGCTCACTGTGGCAGGAGCAGGAAGAATTGAAGGAAGAATAAATGCAACTAATGTTAAGCTTTTAGGTTCAATTAGAGTAGGTCATGGTATTGAGGGAGAGATTATAAATATTAAAGGTGTACTAAAAACTCTAGGAATGGTAAATGGGGATGAAGTAAATATAGAGTTAAATGGTGGTTGTGAGGTTGAAGAAATTGGAGCAACTAAGGTAAGAGTTTTAAAGGAATACTCTACTATGAATGCTATAGGAAGATTTATTTGTAAATTATTTAGTAAGAACTTTGGATATTTAACTATTAGAACTATTGAAGCTGATGAAATTTATTTGGAAAACACCATAGCAGATGTGGTTCGTGGAGGAAAAATTACCATAGGAGAGGGGTGTAAGATTAAAAGAATAGAATACAGTGAGAGTCTTGAAAAACTAAATTCAGAATCTGTTATTGAAGAGGAAATGAAACTATAGATTTTATAATATTTAAATTACTAAAGATAAAAAGTTTAATTAAAGCTAAAAACTAAACTAAAAAAGAGGAGGAAATAAAGTGGAAGAAGAGTTAATTTCTAAAAAAGAAATATTAGATATGACGGGAATATCTTACGGACAACTGTATAGATGGAAGAGAAAAGAACTTATTCCAGAGGAGTGGTTTATAAAAAAATCAAGTTATACAGGTCAAGAAACATTTTTCCCTAGGGAAAAGATAATAAATAGAATAAATAAAATTATAGATCTTAAGGATGATATGCCTTTAGATGATTTAGCAGTTATGTTTACTAACAAACCTAAGGTAGACGATGTAAGTGAAGAGTATCTTATAGAAAAGGAAATTATAAGAGAAGAAACCCTTCCTATATATAAGGATATATTTAGAGAAAAGGAAGAATATAATTTTAAAGATGTGTTACTCATGGATATTCTTCAAAGGGAATTTGACTTAGGAAAATTAACCATTAGTGAAATAGAAATTATACTAAAGCTTATTAATAAGGAATATAAAAGTATAGAAGAAAAGGATGGAACATTATATATCATAAGAAGATTAGGAATCGGGATTTGTGTAGTAGCATACAGAGAAAAAATAATTGTGGATGATGGTAGCAAAATCATAGGGGAAATAAACATTAAAAATATTATAGAAAATCTTAAAATGAGATTAACGCTATAGTTAATAATTAATAGTATAAAAATGGGGTGTAAAAATGAATTACGACAATTGTAATGATTTAAAAATAAATGATGACTGGATATCAGAAGGTGGAAACTATAGAGATATAAAAATAAGCGGAGATGGAACTATAAAAGGGGATGTTAATTGTAGAACTATCAATGTTAGTGGAGATGCAGAATTAAAAGGAAATGTATACTGTGAAGACTTGTTTAAGGTAAGTGGAGATGTGGACATAAAAAGTAGCCTGCAATGTGGAATTTTTAGGGTTAGTGGTGATGCAGATATTCATGAAAACTTATCTGTAAAAGACGAATTAAAGGTAAGTGGAGATGTAAATGTAGATGGAAGAGTGGATTGTGGAACTCTTAAAATAAGTGGGGATATCGATGTAAAAAGTAATCTGAATTGCAGTGGTCTATTTCATTTAAGTGGAGATGCGGATATGGGAGGAAACTTGAAAGCAGATAAGATAGAAGCTTCAGGAGATATAGAATGTGGAGGTAAAATTACTGGGGGAGATATAGTCATATCTGGAGATGTAACTGTAAAGGATGGCATAGAAGGAGAAAAAATAACTATAAGTGGGGATATAAACAGTAATGGACTAATAAATGGTGATGAGATATACATTACCATGTCAGGAAATCATCATATTAAAGAAATAGGTGGAAGATTTGTAGCAGTAACAGAAAATATATCAAGGAATGGAATAATAGGTTCACTATTTTCAAATTCATTTAAAAATAAAGGAAGCCTTCAATGTGAATGTATAGAAGGAGATGACATACTACTTAAAAATTCTAAGGTAGATATAGTAAGAGGGAAAAATGTTACCATAGGAAAAGGTTCAATAATTAACAAAGTTGAATATTCAGGGGAACTTATCATAGAAGATAATGGAATAGTTAAAGAATCTATAAGGATATAAGTATTAACAGTAAATATACTTTACAATGAGGGGGAAATCATGGAGGATAAATTAAAAAATCATGGAGAAAATATAAGGTTATGGAATAAGAATTTTTTCTTGCTTTGGCAAGGACAACTAGTATCTATGTTGGGGGACATATTATATATTATGGCATTAAACTTTTGGATACTAGATATTACTGGATCTACTGGACTCATGGGGCTACTAAGTGCGCTTACAATGCTACCAAGAATAGTTTTAGGACCTTTTGCAGGAGTTTTTGTAGATAAGTGGAATAGAAGAAATATTATAGTTATAACAGATTTCATAAGAGGTGTAGTTGTTACTTTCGTAGGTATTGCAGGTATATTTGGATTTATACAGGTATGGATGGTGTTTGGAGTTGGGATAATTAGTGGCTTATGTTCTGCTTTCTTTGGTCCAGCAGTAAGTTCTATAAAACCAGAATTAGTTCATGAGTCTAAATTTGTAAAAGCTAATTCAGTTACAAGTCTTGCAACATCTGGTATGGATATGATAGGGAGTGCTGTTGGTGGAATTATATATATTGCTATAGGTGCTCCATACATGTTTTTAGCTAATGGTATATCTTATTTAATTTCAGCTTTTACAGAAATGTTTATAACTGAACCTAAAAGAGAGAAAAAAGATGAAAAAATTACTTTTGTAGATGATTTTAAAGAAGGATTTAGATTCCTTTGGAACTTTAAGGCATTAAGAAACTTATTCTTACTTGCATCATTACTAAATCTATTTGCTAATGCTGCATTTATATTAATACTCCCATATTTTAAAACTATGCCCTTCCTAGGTGAAGAAAGGTACGGATTTTTTATGGCAGTGATTCCTATGGGAATGTTAATAGGTAGTGGACTTTTATCAATAATTAATATAAAAAAGAATCAGAAATTTAAAATTTATAAATTTGGTGCATTGATATGTCTTGGAACATTACCTTTTGTATTTATAGTGGAAAATTTTTATGTAATGATACCTATAGCGTTTATATCCTTTTTATGTAATGTAGTCTTTAATACTATATTTAATTCTGCAATGATGCTTGTAGTACCATCAGACAAGAGAGGCAAGATTGGAGCATTAATGAATACCATAAGTGGAGGGTTACAGCCAATAGGAGCTTTAGTTGGTGGAGTCTTAGGTGAATTTTTACCTATAAGAGTAGCAGTATTATTTCTTCTAGGAATATCATTTATATTCACTATAGCTTTGGTTTTTGTTAAAGGAAGTAAAGAATTAATGGAGTATGAAAGCAGTGATGGTACTGTAGAAGAGCTTATAGAGAAAACAAATGGTATTGTATTAGAAAGTTAATATGAGATAAGAATGATATAATAAAAGCAACACAGTTTTTGTGTTGCTTTTGTTCATATAGAATGTAGAATGGTAAGCTGTTATTGTTATAATACATAATTTGTATTATAATTAATCTGTATATTGTAATGAGAATTTCACATAGTAATGTAGACTTAATAGAAAAAATAAGATTATTGAAGATAAAAAATCATACTAAGAGGAGAAGATTTATATATGGGTAGAATGTTTGGAACTGATGGAGTAAGAGGAATTGCTAATAAGGAATTAACTGTAGACCTTGCATATAAACTTGGAAAAGCGGGAGCATTAGTTTTAACTCAGTGCACTAGCAAACCTAGAATAATCGTAGGGATGGATACAAGAATATCCGGAGATATGCTTGAATCAGCTTTAGTTGCAGGGATTTTATCAGTAGGAGCAGAAGCTCTTTGTTTAGGAGTAGTTCCAACTCCAGCCGTTGCATATTTAACAAAGAAGTATAAGGCAGAAGCAGGGGTTGTAATATCTGCATCACATAATCCTGTTGAATATAATGGTATTAAGTTTTTTAATAAAGATGGATTTAAATTAAGTGATGAATTAGAAGATAAAATTCAGAAGTTAATAGAAAGTGATTTTGAAGGAATCAATATTCCTACAGGAGGAATGTTAGGTAGAAAATACATAGGAGAAGATGCTATAAATGACTATGTAGAATTTGCTAAATCTACTATTGATGGTGATTTAAGTGGTATGAAAATTGCCGTTGACTGTGCCAATGGTGCAGCTTATAAAACATCAGTAAAAGCCTTAAAAGAACTAGGAGCAGAAGTTTTTATCATTAATAGTGATCCAGATGGAATCAATATAAATAAGGATTGTGGATCAACTCATCCTGAGGATCTAATGAAATTTGTTGTTAAAAATAGATGTAACTTAGGATTAGCTTTTGATGGAGATGCAGATAGATGCTTAGCAGTAGATGAAAAAGGAAATCTTGTAAATGGAGATTTCATGATGGTAATAGCAGCTAAACACCTTAAGTCTATAGGTAAATTAAACCGTGATACAGTTGTTGTAACTGTTATGAGTAACCTTGGACTTCACATAGCTTTAAAAGAAGCGGGAATTAAAACTGTTAGTACTAAAGTTGGGGATAGATATGTATTAGAAGAGATGGCTAAAGAGGGCTATTCTATTGGAGGAGAGCAATCAGGTCACGTTATATTCTTAGATTTCAATACCACAGGAGATGGTTTAGTTTCAGGTCTTCAACTTGCAGCAACAGTAAAGAGTACTGGAAAACCATTAAGTGAACTTGCAGCAACAATGAAGGAATTACCACAAGTGTTGGTAAATGCTAAGGTGCCAAACAACATGAAGGACATCCATGAAAAAGATGAAGAAATCATGGCAGATATAAAAGCAATGGAAGATAAAATGGCAGGTTGCGGTAGAGTGTTAATAAGACCTTCAGGTACAGAACCACTAGTAAGAGTAATGCTAGAAGGTGAAAATCAAGAAGAGATAGACAAAATGGCTCATGACCTAGCTAAAAAAATAGAAGAAAAAGCAAATAGATAAATATTAGAACCCGTGAAAATTCACGGGTTCTAATATTTATAAAATTCAATTAGAGTTTTTTACTATAGTATACTTGTAGGATAACAAATATAACCATAAATATAATAAGGACAGTCCATAGAGTCCAGAATACAGCAAGGTTAAAAATTCCAGATATCATCAAACCGATATATGCAAGAATATTTATTATAATAGAAGCAGAGCACAAAGATTTTTGTGTGATCAATTGATTTCTTTCATCTTGTTCCTCTAATCTTTTTTCTTTTAATTTCTTTTCATCTTTTAAAAGTTTTTTTATTTTAATGATAAATATTAAACCTATTGTAATTAGTGAAGCGCCGATTCCTGTATAAAATCCACTTAAAAAATCAGGTAGATAATTATATTTTCCAACAGAGAATATAAAGCTAATAGCTAGAGTGGCTACTCCTAGAATAATCACAATGGAAAGTAAAGAAATTCTTTTCTTTAGTACTTTTTTGTAGTCCTTATCCGTTGTTGCATTAGATATAATGGCTTCTAATAACATAAATTTTCCTCCTCTAAATCAAAAATAAAGATATCTTCAATATTCATTTCAAAATATTGAGCAATTTTATGGGCTAACACCAATGAAGCTTTATACTTCCCGTTTTCTAAAGAGATAATTGTTTGTCTAGTAACATCTACAGCATCAGCAAGTTCACTTTGCGTAACACGTTTTTCTTTTCGAAGTTCTTGGATTTTATTTTTCAACTTATCACATCCTGTTCTATTAATATTATTTGTAATAAATATTAAAATTTAAATGTATAGTATGCTTTACAATTTAAGTATAGTACGCTTTACATTTCGTGTCAAGCTTACTATACATTTTTATACTATTTATTTTATATTTTAAATGTGAAAAACCTGGAAGGCCCCATGGGGAGAACAACTAGTTAACTAGTTATATAGTTATATAGTTATATAGTTTTATAGGTAAATAGATTTATAGTTTAATAGTTAAATATTTATATATAAAAAATTTTAGCTATGTTTATATATAAATATTTGTATAATTCACATTGAAATTAAATAAATATTAATAATTGTGGAATTAATTTGAAATAAAATAATATTTAATTGAATAATATTATAATTAGGATATGTATATATATAGATGAATTTCATTTAATAGACACTATTAATAAATACCATTGACCCAAAGGTATTAAATGAATATAATATAATGAGGTTAATTGGTTTTAGATTTTGGATAAATAAATATTAAAATTTGGTTTTAAAAATTAATTTTAATATAAAGTTCACAAACTTTATTATTCTTTATATCGTATATGTGGAGTATGAGTATAGGAGAGTATATAAAATGTGGACATCCTAACTCTTTTAAAATACACTTTGAAAACCAAGTGTTGGAAAGGAGGAAATAGTCTAACCACGTAACTAAGCGCCAGGACTTAAGTGAAAAGGAAGCTCCTTTTCATTGCATTCAAATGAGTAAGTTCCACTAGCCAAATCATAGATTTGGAGTGTCACTTAAGTTGACGAGGATGGGGAGTATCGAATCTTCGGCGGGTGCCCCACGGTATCGCACTACCGTTAACGATTGATAAAGACAGGAAGTGATTCCTGTTACAAAGCAATCCGGTGTAAAACCTTAACTAAATGTGGATAAGTTGATAAGTATTTTAAAAAATCATACTAAATCAAAGGTTTTTCTTATTCATATAGAGTTAAATCTAATTTGAAATAGAAGACATTTAGGAGGAAGATTTTTTTATGTGCGGAATAGTAGGTTATTTTGGAAAGAGAGAAGCAGCACCACTGCTTATTGAAGGATTAAGTAAACTGGAGTATAGAGGATATGACTCAGCTGGAGTATCTATACTAAATGAGAAGGGTATTGATCTTACAAAATGCAAAGGTAGACTTGCAAATTTAGAAGAAAAGTTAGAAGAAGATCCAATAAAAGGACATATAGGTATAGGACACACTAGATGGGCTACTCATGGTAAGCCATCAGATTTAAATTCACACCCTCATACTAATGGGGATGGAACTATATCTGTAGTTCACAATGGTATTATAGAAAACTATATGGAACTTAGAGAATGGCTTATGAAAAAAGGCTATGAGTTTAAGTCAGAAACAGATACTGAGGTAATTCCAAACCTTGTAGATTTCTACTATAAAGGGGACTTGCTAAAGGCAGTAATGGAAGTTACTAAAAAGCTAGAAGGAAGCTATGCTATAGGAGTTATAGCCGCTAATGAGCCTGATAAACTAGTAGCTGTAAGAAATGAAAGCCCATTAATAGTTGGTCTTGGAGAAGATGAAAACTTCATTGCTTCAGACATACCAGCTGTATTAAATCAAACAAGAAAAGTTTATCTTTTAGAAGATAAAGAATTTGTTCTTATGACTAAAGATGGAATAAAAATATATGACCAAAATGAAAAAGAAGTTAAGAAAGAAGTATTTAATGTAACTTGGGATGCTGATGCTGCTGAAAAAGGTGGATATGATCACTTCATGATGAAGGAAATCCATGAGCAACCAAAGGCTATAAGAGATACTATGGCTTCAAGAATTATTCCTGGTCAACCAATAAGAATCGATGATATAACTATTACAAAAGAACAAATAGAAAAATTAAACAAGGTATATATAGTAGCATGTGGAACTGCATACCATGCTGGATTAGTAGGGAAAAACATTATTGAAAAACTTGCTAGAATACAAGTTGAAGTAGATATAGCATCTGAGTTTAAATATAGAGATCCAATAATAGACGAAAACACTCTTATGATAGTTATTAGCCAATCTGGAGAAACAGCAGACACTATGTCAGCTTTAAGACTTGCTAAGAAAAAGGGTGCTAGAGTAATAGCTGTTACTAATGTAGTTGGAAGCACAGCTTCAAGAGAAGCCGATGATATACTATACACTTGGGCAGGTCCAGAAATAGCAGTTGCATCAACAAAGGCTTATGTAACTCAATTAATAGCTATGTACACAATTGCTCTATTCTTTGCAGAGCAAAAAGGTACAGTACCTCAAGATAAGATAGAAGCTATTAAAACAGAAATGTTAGCTCTTCCAGAAAAAGCAGAAGCAGCACTTAAGTGTGATGATGCAGTTAAGGCTCTAGCAGCTAAAACTTGCTGTGAAAATAACATGTTCTTCCTAGGAAGAGGCCTTGACCATGCTATAGCAATGGAAGGATCTTTAAAATTAAAAGAGATATCTTATATTCATTCAGAAGCTTATGCTTCAGGAGAATTAAAACATGGTCCAATAGCTTTAATTGAAGAAGGAACAGTAGTAGTGACTATGGCAACTCAAGAAGACTTATTTGATAAGACTGTAAGTAATATGAAAGAAGTTATTGCAAGAGGAGCTAGAGTGTTTGCAGTGGCTCAAGAAGGTCACACAGATATAGAAAAATCTGTAGAATCAGCAATCTATATTCCAAAAGTAATGGACTTATTAGCTCCAGTTATAGCTATAATTCCAATGCAACTATTCTCTTACTACATGTCCATGGAAAAAGGTTGCGATGTAGATAAGCCAAGAAATCTTGCAAAATCAGTTACTGTAGAATAGTAGAAGTGTGATGTAAAAATATTTAATTTTAAGATAAATATTGATTATTTGTAATAAAATCGAATTAAAGTTTAATAAAGCAAAAAGACTAGACATTTTAAAATAAAAATGTCTAGTCTTTTTTATAACTTCTTATGTTTTTTATTGTTATACATATTGCTATCAGCAGTATCCAATGTAGATTGCATTTTTGAAATTGAATTTTCTGAATAAGCTATTCCAATTGAAATTTTAATTGGGATATTTTTATTTTTTTCATTAAAAACTTTAATGGCTATTTGTAAGTCAGCATAAAGCTTTTTAACTTCAGAATAAGATTTATTTTTTACAATAATAACAAATTCATCTCCGCCAGTTCTTGAAATTACATGTTCATCAGTAAATACTGATTTTAGTACCTTTGCAGTATTTCTAATAAGAATATCACCACTTGAATGCCCAAAAGAGTCATTAGTATATTTTAAACTATCTAAATCGCATACAAATATGCCAACTGGAATACTAATAACATTATTTAATAAATCCACTTCCTTTAAAAAATAATTTTTATTATATAATTCAGTTAATGTATCATTATATCCTATCTTTTCAAGTCTTTGTTCTAACTCCTTTTTCACTTGAATATTTCTTGTGATTGATTCAACAGCAACAAGCTGATTGTATTCATTGAAATAAGGTATAATATAATCTTCTACCCATATGTAATATCCATCTTTATGCTTTAATCTTACTTGAAATAATTTTGAAAAATCTGTATCAGACTTTATTTTAGAAAATTGAATTTCTTTATCATCTGGATGTGCTATTTCAAATGGCAACATAGGATTTTTAATGTAATCTTCTATAGGATAACCAAAAAAATCTTCCACAGATGAATTCAAATATGTAAATCTTGGCTCGGGTAAAAGTTCCCACCTACAAATTATATCTTTTGCATGTTCAAGCATCCTTAGTATCAGATTATCTCGTTTTTCTAATTCTTTATATTTGCTTATATCAATAATTGATAGGTAAAATGCTTCAACTTTATTATCAGTTGTAAATGGTGTAGCTTGTACGCTAAAATATTGAGTTAATCCATCTTTTCTTGTAAATTCAACATTTAAATCTTTATTAGAAATTAAGTTTTTAATGTTAATTTTAAAGAGTTTTGAAATATTTGTATTTATCATTTCATCATTAGTATAACCTAAAATATCATAACAATTAGTAGTAATATCAGTAATAATTCCATGGTTAGTAATTACTATTTCAAGTTCCCTTGAAGTTATTTTATTATTATAACAATTTAATGAAGTCATCTTAAAATCTCCTATATAAGTAAGTCAATAATTAATGTTGTTATGTTTCTACAAGTTTTTACACAATATTATTATAATGTAAATAGTTATTTTTTTCTACTGTTTACTAAGAATAGTAGATCATATACATGTATGTAGCTAATAAACAAAATAATATATGATACAATAGTATATTTTAAAAATATAGTTAATAATAATATGAAAATTACACAATACTAATAGCATAAGAATTATATTATATAATACTAACACGAAGATGAAGGAGAACTAGATTATGAAAATAGAAAAAATATCTGATAAAATAATGTACAATGATGAATCCTTAACTAAGAAAATAATTTATAAAGAAGATAAGATATTGAATTTTGTTTTAAATTTTAGACCAGGGCAAGGAGTGCCACCACATAATCATGAACAAAGTGATTTACTTATTCATGTACTTTGTGGAGATGGTGAAATGACTGTAGATGGAAATTTAAATAAAATAACACAAGGAGATGTAATTCATTGTAAAGGAGTAGAGGTGTTTAGTATAAAAAATACTGGCAATGATGATATGTCATTATTTGTAGTATTAGCTCCAAATCCATCAGCAGTATATTCAATAGGAATATAAAAGGGTGGTGAAAGAATATGATAAATAGGATTATTATAATAGGAAATGGAATAGCAGGAATTACTGCGGTGAAAGCCATAAGAGAAGTAGATAAAGAGTCAGAAGTATTTATATTTGGAGAAGAGAAATTTTACCCATATAACAGAATAAAATTGTCTAAGAATCTATTTGATGAACTCTCTGAAGATAATACTCTTCTTCTAAAGAAATCATGGTATGAAGAAAATAAGGTTAATATTTACGTAAGCAAAAAAGTAACAAAGATTAATATTGAAAATAAAGAAGTAGTTTTATGTGATAAAAGTATACTTAAGTATGACAAACTTTTATTAGCAAATGGAGCAAGAAATAATAAACCTCCAGTTGAAGGCATAGAAAAACCAGGTGTCTTTAACTTAAGAACGTTACAGGATGCATGGGATATTAAAAGTAAAATGAAAAAAGGTGAAAGTGTTATAAACATTGGTGGAGGAATACAGGGATTAGAAACTGCTTGGAATTTGAATCAGCATGGAATCAATGTTTCTATTGTTGAGATTCAATCTAGACTAATGCCAAATCAATTAGATGAAAAGGCATCTAAAATACTTCAGGATTCAGTAGAAAAGTTTGGTATTAATATACACTTAAATACGAGAGTTAATAAAATAGCAGGAAATAATGAGGTTGAAGGTGTTGTAACAAGTTCAGATGAATTTATGCCTTGTAACAAGGTTATATATTCTGCTGGAATAAAGCCTAACATAGAAATGTTTGAAGATACGCCTATTAAGTGTGAAAAAGGAATTGTTATAAATGAAAAGATGGAAACTAATATAGCAGATATATATGCAGCAGGTGACGTTGCTGAACTTGATAACTTTGTTCCAGGACTGTGGAATATATCAATAGGCCAGGGTAAAGTTGCAGGATATAATATGATAGGAAAAGATAGTACCTATAAGCATATTGTTCCTGTTACTACTTTAAACGCTTTTAAATTATCCTTATTTTCTATGGGGTGTGTAGATGAAAACAATGCAACTAATGTTCTTGTAGAGGATAATGATGAAGGTCAATATATGAAGGTGCTTGTAAGAGATAGAAAAATAGTAGGGGCTATTGTAATTGGAGATACGAAACGATCACCAATATTAAAATCAGCCATTGAAAAAGAAATATCCTTAGAAGCTATTGATTTATCTAAAATTTCAGTAACAGAATTATTGAATAACATACAAAGTAAAAAATAAAGGAGAGAATAAATATGACAGAAATAAAATTTTGTGAAAATAATTTTACATATGGAACTGAAGATACCATGAAGAAATTACAAGAGAATTATCCTGACGTAGATGTAACCGTAGAATCATGCTTAGGATATTGTGGAGACTGTGCCACTAATCCATATGCACTTGTTAATGACGAAATGATTCTGGCAGATTCTGCAGATGAATTATATGAGAAAATTGAGGAGTTAATATAAAGTCTTCGGATACAAAGCACAGGAAGAGTATTCTCCTTCTACAAAATACTACTAACTCTCGTTGCTATCCTAGGACTTTTAATTGCTACTCCACTATACAACTTAATTGGTATAGGTAACTCCTTTGCAAGCATTTCAGTTATACTAATTATCTTATGTGTGTTGAATTTAAAAAGGAGTTTTAGTAGAGATGTAGACGAAGTTTTAGATATTAGTGAGATATAAGTATATTCCATAAATACAGAAGCCTATATATTAATTTACTAGTTAAATTAATATATAGGCTAGTTTTTATTAGTAACAATTTGAATTATTTTTCCAACTGTTTTTCTATCACTTAACCATGAAAAATGTTCTCTGGATCTACGTAAAAATGTATCTCATTAAAGAGATGGTGTGAGCAAGATATATAAATTTTAGCGAACATATGTGCATATTATCTTTGAAAGTGTCAATACTTTAGATACAGAGATAAGGCCTTAATAAAATCCTTAAATTAATGCTATTAATTTAAGATAACACACTTGGAAGGAGTAACAACATGGATTATAATAAGATTGAGGATGCAGTCTTTAAAAAAGCTATGGAAGTATTTAAAGAAGGTGCCCCAAAGTTTTTTAATTTGGATATTAATATTAGTAGACCAGCTGAAACTGAGATTAAAAATATTGATATTAAAACTAACGCTATGGACTATCTATTTTACACAGAAAGCGGAGATTATCTTCACTTTGAATTTCAAACCACTAAGAAAAATGAAGATATATCTAGATTTCTTTACTACGATTCTTCTTTGTATTACAAAAGTAAAAGAAACATAAGAACTCTAGTAGTATATTCATCAGATATAAAAGAAGCCCCTACATACCTAGATTGTGGAAGCATAAAATATAATGTAGAAGCCTTTTATATGAAAAACTTAGATGGAGATAGTAAATTAAATAATATAAACAGAGTTCTTAGCTTCTTTGAAGCTTAGAACTCGTTATCCAGGGACGTAGCTGCTCTTTACTCCCACTTTGAAGAAGATGGGAGTATTAGAGCAGGTAGTCATCGGATAAAATATAAAGTTGAGAATAATATAGAATTAACAGAACAGGATATAATAACTCTTAGTTTTATCCCTCTTATGAGCAGTATAAAATCTAAAAGTGAAATTACTCTAGAGAGTATAGAAATTGCTAATGAAATAAAATCATATACAGATAAAAACAAATGTCTAACACTTTTATATGCCCTGTTCGATAAATTTGGGGATGAATTGTCTAAGAAAAGATTTAAGGAGGTTGTTGGTATGACTGAAGTTGGAAAAATGATATATAATGAAGGTAAAGAAAAAGGCAAGTCTGAGCTATTAATTAAACAGCTTATAAAGAAATTTGGAATATTACCAGATGAATATAAAGAAAAAATTAGGAATTTATCTGAAGCTGCAATAGAGAATATTGGTACAGAAATATTTGACATGGAATCTCTTGAAGAGCTAAAGAAATATATATAAAAATTAAGTGGCTAACCTCCATTGGAGGTAGTCACTTAATTTTTGTAATTATAAATAAACATTTATGTATAATTATGTTATTAGGTAAAGATGGTGTTATAATATATACATATTTAGTTGAATATTGTAATAAAATCAATAACATTAATATAATATGAGCTATTACTGAGGTGAATAGATAATAAAGATATAATATTGTTTCAGAGAGATAGTGTTCAATAATATAAAATAAAAAGTCTAAAAATTTACACTAAAATTACCATATAAGTTGCCCAAAAGTGAGTTTAGGAAAGCGTTATATATGATGTCACTTGATGGGCTAGAAAAAATTAATGATATTGTTAGAGGGTCATAATATAGTAGGTCAATATAAATGATAAAAGCGTTTTATAAAAAGTAATTAGGGGTGGGGTAATGGGACTTTATAAGTTAAAGAAAATAGATGGAAATATAGAAACAGGTATATTAGAAAAGGTTAAAACTGACTCTATAGATTATGAAAAAGACTTTGAAAATTGGTTAGAAAATAGCCCAGCTGTATTGCTAGATGATGATAGTGAGAGTACAGTTTTATGGATAGGGAGGCAGGTTAGTGCAACTGTTGGTGATGTTGGTAAGTATCCTGATTTGATTGGAATAGATGCTAATGGAGATTTGGTAATAGTAGAATTGAAAAAAGGTAAAACACCAAGGGAAGTAGTTGCTCAGATACTTGAATATGCTTCATGGGGAGCAGCATTAAATTATGATGATTTAAACGATATTTCTCAAAATTATTATAGTAAAGATAAGGATTTAAGTGGAAAGAGTTTATTGCAGATTTATCATGATGTATTTTTACCAGATAGTGAAGAAGAAACTAATATGCAGTTTAATATAAATCAAAAGCTATATATAGTTGCGGAAGAAATATCGCCTATTGTTAAGCAAGTGGCTACGCATTTAAGAAGTAGATATAAGATGGATATATATTGTTTGGAATATGAGGTGCTTAAAACACAGCAGGGAGAGTATTTTATAAGTACAGAAAAAATACTTGGCTATGATGAAATAAAAAATAATACTATAACAAATAGAAATAATAATTTGAATACTAGATGGAATGAACCAATAAAAATAAAAGATGTAATAAGTAATGCTGTGAATAAGATAACAGGAGGAAGAAAGGAAGCAGTATTTACTTCAGTAGATGTATATAGCGAATTAATTAAGGAATATCCTGAGATTAATCAGAGTACAGTAAGGTGTCAAGTTATCCAAGATTGTGTTAATCATACTTCAAGAAGGCACTATCCTAGTGGTCAGAGAGACTTGTACTTTAGAATTAATAAAGGGAAATATAGATTGTATAACCCAGAGAATGATGGGAAATGGGATTGGCAAGGGAAAGAGATTAAGTAAAATCATACCAATACTAAAAAAGAGGTGGCTAGATGTCAGAAATAATAATGCAAAATCAAGAAAGCACTAATTTAGATATTAGAAAAGCAATTGTTCAACTTTTTAATTCAAAAGAATACCATGAGTTAAAATTATATTATGATTTTAAAGGTATATTCGATATTTTAGGTATTATGAGAAATGAGAATGTTCATAGTAATTTTTTAGCATGGATACTAAACCCTGATCAGAAGCATGGGTTAAGTAATTATCCAATGAGAAAATTTCTAGAGATGATAGTTATTTCATTATTTGATTGTCAGTATGAAAAAGGACAATCAAATTTGTTTCCAGAATATCTTATTGATTATATAATAACTGGTAATTACGATATTGTTGATGTAAAAGTAGAAAGGGAAAAGGTAGTTGATAATAATAAAAGAATTGATATATTCATTGATTTATCATTACAGATTGATGGTATAGAGTCAGAAATTACTGATATAAAAATAATATTAGAAAATAAAGTTTATTCAAGAGAACATTCAGAACAGACAGTTCAATATTATGAATGGGCTACTAAGAATTTTAAAGAAAACTCTGAATTGATATTTTTATATCTTTCACCAATCTCCAATAGTGAGTTGCATGATTTGACAGAACAACAGTGTCAGTGTAAAGAATATATTCAAATTAATTATCAATATATAGTTGATTATATATTAGAACCATGTAAAATGCAGCAATTACCGTCAGAAGCAAGTTCATTGATTGATAATTATTTAAGGTGCTTGAGTTACCCATCAATAGATGAAAATAGTATTAAGAATGGAGGATTAATTATGGCAGTTAATGAACGAGAGAGAAAATTATTACTTGATTTTTGGGAAGGAAACAAGCCTTTGCTTTTAGCAATGTTAAATGTATTAAAGGATGATGAAAGTATTGATGAACAAGAAAGAGAAAACATGGATACCATGATTAATACAATATACAACAAATCCAGTAAGGATTATAGTAAATGCTTATTTAAAGGACATAAATATCCTAAGAGTAGGGTGGTTTGGGCTGTATTAAAAGAATATGTAAATTCAACACAGGTAACATTTGAAGCATTAAAGAGTACCTTTAGTGATAACATTCAAGGAAGTTCAGGTGTTTTGCAAACTGTAGAATATGCTGAAAATAAAGATCCAAGAAGATTTTATATGAAGCCTGATGAAATATTAATCACTTCAGATAATGTTAAATTTGTAGTAAGTAATCAGTGGGGAAAAGATAATATTGATAGATTTATTAAAGTTGCCACTGAAAAAGGATTTGAAATAACAAGGGTTGAAGTATAGGATAACAAAATAATGTGTATAGAAGGAAAAATAATATTTTTAAATAAGCGGGGATTGATAATATTTAAATATAAAATGTTATTTACTGATTATTTTATATAGTACAATAATCTGTATAAAAAAAGCCTCCTGATGATGTTAAATCATTGGGAGGTTTCCTTGTATAAATATTACGCATGTTATAGATACAATTAAGTATTTTAAGAATATACAAAGATATGTAAATGGAAATTTTTCCAAAGAAGAGAGATGCTAAGGAAATAATCTGCATTTTTTTCTTCGAAAGAAAGATAAAGAGTAGATTAAAAATAAATAGTATTAAATTGGATACAAAACTCTTGCTTTTTCAAAAAAATAGGAATATCATATATTATATAAAGAGAGTTTTATTTGGGGGAAATTATGTGATGGAGGCTATAAATGAAATGTATTTATATAAAACCAAATGAATTAGATGGTTACAAAATTTCTTATGAGTATGTAGCGCAAAAGAAAAAACTACAAGAAATTTTAAGTGGTTATAATACTGTTAAACTAAGTAGTATAGTAAAAGACGTAACTAGCGGATTAAGAATAAAGAAAGAATATTATGCGGAGACGGGATATCCAGTTATTGCTCCAGGGGACATAAGAAATGGCACAATATATTTAAATGAACTAAAGTATGTGAAGAAGGAAGTAATAAGAGATAAGGATATAATTGCTTCAGGAGATATTCTGGTAACAGCAGCAGGAAGGTCAGGGCAGATAATTTATGTAAATGATGAACTTGAAGTCTGTGCTATAACTTCAGATATTATAAGAATAAGAGCATCTGATGAAGAGAAAGGGAAGTTTATAGTAAGTTTTTTTAAGAGTGAACTTGGACAAATGATGCTTAATACCATAAAAACTGGATTGAGTAATAAAATTTTGGTTGAAGATATAAAAAAATTATTAATACCTGAAGATTATAAACTTGATAAAACAAATTGTAATAATAATATAGAACTACAAACACAAGCAGCCAAATTATATAAAGAGGCAGAAAATATATTTTATAAATTCTTGGATTATCAAGGAGAAGAGGAGAAGAAAAAATGCTTTTTTACATTGAAGTACCTTGATAGTAATAGATTAGATCCTGAATATTACACTAATTTTTACACTGAACTTTATAGAATTATTAATAAGGATACTAAGGATATTAAGTGGCAAAATCTTGGCGAAGTAGTAGAAGTAAAGGTATCAGCAAAGCCTGAAATTAATGATAAAGATAAAGTGAAATATTTTTCCTTGGCTAATGTAGATGAAAAACTCTCGATTATTAAAGAAACACATGAAGAAGAGTATGGAAAGTTAAGTAACAGAATGAGATATGTAGTTAGAGAAGGGGAAATTGTAACTGCTAAAGGTGGAAGTGCAACTGGAACTAAATCACACGCTACAGCATTAATAACAAAAGAGTTAGATGGAATGGTAACAAGCGATGCTTTCTTTAACATAATACCTAAAAATATAGATAAGTATTACTTGCTATTCTTATTTAAACAATTAATTATAATAAATCAAATAAATATGATTTCAAAGGGTACAATTTATAAATTAGTTCAAAGGCAAGATTTTGAAAATATAAAGATACCAAGGTTAAATAAAAAAAATGAAACATTAATCTCAAATAAAATTAAATTGATTTTTGAATAGAAAATAAAAGGGGTAGATATTTTGGGGAAATTTAAGAAAGAGGCAGAAGAAAAACTTAGATTGATAGAAAACAATAAGAAAAGAGTATTTATAATACATTATTCTTGTGAAAGTTTCATTAAACATAGTCAAAGAACACCAAGGATATCATCAATAGCCATAAGAAATTATGAAAGTGATCAAACATATTCTTTTTCAATAAGCAAAATTGCTGAAATTGAGAAAAAGTCTATGGAACAATTATGTGAAGAATATGATGAATTAGAAAAAAAGATGCTTAATGAATATTTTGAATTTTTGAATGGGCATATGGATTGTTATTATGTTCATTGGAATATGAGGGATATAAATTATGGATTTGAAGCATTAAAACATAGATTTAAAGTTTTAGGAGGAATGCCTGTAAATTTGGATGAAGATAGACTTTTGGATTTAAATAAATTACTTATTGAATATTATGGAACTAATTATGCAAGTCATCCAAGACTTCAAAAGTTAATGGAAATAAACAACATTTCAAATATGAATTTTTTAACAGGTAAAGAAGAGGCAGAGTGCTTTGATAGATGTGAATATATTAAGTTACATTTATCAACATTAAAGAAAGTTGATGTATTATATAATATTTTAAATAGGCAAGTAAATGGAACATTAAAAACTAATACAAATAAATTCAAACAATTAATTAATGAAGTATTTGAGTCGCCAATTTATAAGATCTTATCCTTGATAGGTGTATTATGGACTGTTATCTCAATACCATTATTCTTTAAAAAATAATAAGTTAGAGGTGAAATCATGGTAGATCAAATTTATGACCAACTAAAAACCCCTAAAACTCTAGAAGAACTCCATCAAAGATTAAATGAAATAGGATTAAAATGGAATAAAGAACAGGTTGAATTATTTCTTAATATGGATAAAAACATAATAGAAAATGGGAATACTTATAGTGTTGGTGGAACTGATGCTAAAGATATTATTTTGGATATAATAGAAAAAACCATTGGTGGTAAACCAATGGTACCAATAAAAAAAGTAATGGAAAATATATCAGTAGATGTCGTTGTAAGTGCAGAAGAAATACTAAAGATTGCACTTGAGAGTGGTAGATATACAAGTCCAAATGGAGCAGTATTAAAGAAGCGTAATTAGAGGAGGAACTAAGATGCAAGAATTAAAAGATAAAGTTAAGAAACTGGGCTATGAAACAATACAGGGAATTGATGAAACAACGTTTAAAGCAAATCATAAAGAAGTTTATGTATATGTAAAGAAAGTAGAGGATGAACAGTTAAAACCAGATTTAATAACAAGTATAACCTATGATGCAATGGGAACAGATCCAATGTCAACTTATGCTTGGATTACTAATGGAACAAATAACTCTTATATACTTGTAGAAGAAGAAAAGGCAATTTCAGAAATTCCATCAGTAATAGAGGGTGAAGAGAAATTTAACTTTGGTAAAAGACAATTAACAGAAAGAGACATATGGTCAATACATAATTATCAGGAACTTCAAGAGAAATTTGATGGTATTCATGAAATGATTTATGGAATGAAAGATCATGTAAATAATTCAAATGATGCTATAGATGAATTCTGTAAATTAATATTTATGGAAGTATTTAGACTAAATCATCCAGATTATATATTGAGGGGTGGAGAACTAGAAGGTAGACGTTTTGATGACATTTTCAGATATGATAATATAGAAAAGTCAGAAAAACCAGAGGATAAGAATAAGGCAGTTCAAGATATTAGAGAAGCCTTTAAAATTGTTAAAAACCATGAAGATTATGTTGCAACATTAGATGATGGAAGTAAAGCAGCAATATTTAGTGCTGATGAATATATAAAACTTGAAAACCCTACTATTTACACAGCAGTATTAAATACGTTACAAGACTTAGGTCCTATTAAAGTTGAAGGTGTAGAAAGACCAGGTACGCTTCTTGATTTAACTGGTGATGTAGCAGGGCGAGTATTTGATGTGCTTTTAAGAAAGAAATATGAAAATAAAGGTGGAATGGGGATATATCTTACTCCTAGACAGGTAACGGAAGCAGCTACAGAAATGGTTGTATATGACTTAACAAAAAATGGAGCAGGAAAATTAATAGAGATTGATCCTAAGACTGGTTATCCAACGTTCAAGGTAGGAGACTTGTGTTGTGGTTCAGCAGGATTTTTGATAAAAATGCTGCAAGAAATAAAAAATCATATGCTCACTAAATTAGGTGGTAACACAAAACATTATGAAGAAGTATTTCAACTAATGAAAGAACATTCCTTTATTGGTGCAGATAATTCTCCAGGAATGATACTGAAGGCGAGACTTAATATGGCAATGAATGGAGCAGTGAAGTGTCCAATATTTCAAACAAGAAACTCTTTAATGACAACGAATTTAGAACCAGAAACCTTTGATGCAATGATAACAAACCCTCCTTTCTCAAAAACAGGGGTTTCAAAAAAAATAAAGAAGGGGGATACAACAATAGACAATCCAGAAGGTGTAGAAATAATTGAAAAGTATTCCGAAGATATAGATGATGATGGTCAAAATAAAATGAACACAGATAAATTATCACTTGGTTCAAAACCAGATAGCAAAGGAAAATGGAAGCAAGTAAATTCTATAGATCCAGCAGTATTATTTATAGATAGAAACCTTCAATTACTTAAAAAAGGTGGGCTTTTAATGATAGTTATTCCAGATGGAATACTTTCAAACTCAGGTGATAAATATGTACGTGAATATATTATGGGTAAGAAAAATGCTGTAACAGGAGAATTTGAAGGTGGAAAAGCAATACTTAAAGCGGTTATAAGTTTACCACAAGAAACTTTTTCATTATCGGGAGCAGGAGCCAAAACTTCATTATTATACTTAAAGAAGAAAGAACATCCAGGTGAAAAACAAGGTCCAGTATTTATGGCAGTAGCAGATGAAGTAGGATTTACAGTAAAACAAAATGTAGAGATACAACTAGGTGATGATTGTAATGATTTATTGAAGATAGTTGAGGCTTATAAAAAAGGTATACCAGAAGATATAGAATAGGGGTGGAGATATTGGCTAAGTTAGTTATACAAAATAGTAAACCTAGTATTGTATGGATAAATTCTGAACTAATTGAAGAAAAAATAGGAGGTCAATATTACTCCACAGAATATATTCAATATGAAAATATATTAAGAAATAATAAACTTGTTAATTTTGGAGATGTCATATGTGAATATAATGGAGGGCCAATGGGGTTTCAGTTACATTCTTATGACTATGTTGCCGAAGGAATACCTGTGTTAAGAACAAAAGATATATCAGAATTAACAGTGGAATTTAATGATCCGATATTTATAACAAAAGAAAAGCATGAAGAACTAAAAAATAGCAAGACGTATTCAGGAGATATTATAATTTCTAAAACAGGTCAGATAGGCGTAGTAGCAGTAGTACCTTTTAATGTGAAAGAGGCAAACTTAAATCAAGCATTGTGTAATGTTAGAGTAAAAGAAGTGGTTATAGATAATTATTTTTTAGCAGTTTTTCTAAATAGTAAATATGGACAATATCAATTCATTAGACAAGGAGAAGGAAAAGCAGTTCAAAATGGATTAACTAAAGATGAAATATTAGCATTAGAAATACCGGTGATATCTCCTGAAATCCAAAAATATATAGGAGATAAGGTTAGAAAAGCAGAAGAACTAAGAGCAGAAGCAAAAAGATTAAAAAAAGAGGCTGAAGAGATATTTTCCCAAAAAACTGATGAAGAAAGATTAATGATATTGTTAAATCAAAGTGAAGAGCAAAAACATAACTGGGTAAAAGGAATAAATATTGATAATAGCAGATTGGATGCTGAATATAATCAAAAAAAATATACAATTATAAATGAGTTTTTTGTAAAGAATGGTGTAATGATGAAAACGGTGAATGATTTTACTGCTGAGATAATAGTAAGTGGATCGACACCTAAAGGAGCAAACTATTTAAAACAAGGAATACCTTTTGTAAGAGCAACAAATTTAAGCGATTATACTATTAATGATGATTTAGTTTATATATCTAATGAAGAAAGTCAAAAGTTAAAAGGTTCTGAAATTAAAGATGGAGATATAGTTTATTCCATAGCAGGTTCTATCGGTGTTGTTTCTATAGTTCCAGAATATATTGAAAAGGCAAATATTAATCAGGCATTAGTACGGTTAAGACTTAAAAATATTAATAATTATTATTTTATGTTTGTTGCAAATAGTAATTTAGGAAGAATGCTATCATCCAGACAGGCTAATGGTGCAGTACAATTAAACTTAAATAGAGAAGAAGTAGGAAATATATTAGTACCTATTTTAAATGATAACATACAATCAACCATAGGAAATAAAATAGAAAGATATATTCAGACATTAAAAGAGTCAAAAAAATTAGTTCAAGAAGCAAAACAAGATGTGGAAGATTTAATTGAAGGCAACTTCGATATGTCAAAAATTAAAGAAATTAATTAAAATATTTTAATTTTATAAAAGGTAGGTGAAACCTTTTGCTTAATGTAACTGAATTAGTTAAAAATTTAAATTTTTTATATGATTACGGAGAAGTAGATAATAATGAAAGTTTAAAATATCTAGTAAATTTAAATTTTCTTAAATCTATTGAAGATAAATTAGTTATTACAAAAAAGTGGATTAAGTTCAGTGGGAAAGTTAGCGGAGAAGATTTTATTTCTTCTCTTCTCTGCTACTATCCAACATTATTTAATACATTACTTTTAAGAGTATATAAAGAAGCATGTGTTATAGGTAGGAGTGGCGATAGTAAATCACTATTTGAATTTATTGATAGTATACCCAAATTTGCAGATACAATATTAAAAGTTCAAAGCGAACCGATAAATGAAAATGAAGAAATAAAAGCATTGTATCAATCTGTATTTAATGGGTATCCTCAATATCCTTCTATACTAAGCAAACTAAAAATAATACAATTAACAGAGGATGTAAATGATTTAGAAATAGTACCTATGGGAGCAAATCCTAATGAAAATTTGGTACAAGGAAGAAGAATAACATCTTCTGTTTATTTAAAAGGTTTAAAAGGTAAAAATAAATTCACTTTAATTCCTTATGAATACTCAGATTTTCCAGTAGAAAAGGAAGTTGGTGAAGTTTTATCTTACCCATGGAAAACTGTTATAACAATATTTTCTATGGTGATTTCAGAGTATAAAGTTGGAGGATTTGAGGGTATATCAATAAGACCAACAGATATAACTAATCCTTATAATATTCAAGAACTTGAACTTTATATATTTAATTCAAAGGGTAAAGAAATAAAAGTAGGAAATTTAAATAATTTTGTATATGAATTCTGTAGCAAAAACGATTTATGCTTATTCCCAGATAAAGCACCAGAAACACACAAAGTGGTTTTTGAGTTATTAGGAGAACATAAAATTGATTTTAAAGATGGTGAATATGTATTAAATGAAGAGTTTAATGACTTAATATATTCTAAGGATATAATAATTAAAAATAGATCAAGGAAGTTTAAATATCTTCTTAAAGACTATATAGAAGAGTTGAGGAATACACTATGATAATAAAAATAGGAACAGATAGATTTTGGGTAAGAGCATCTAATATAGAAAGATGGGCAGATATATTAAGCACTTTACCAGAAAAAATACCTTGTAAAAATAAAAAGGATATTGCAAAAGATTATTTGTACTACAAGGTTGATGAAGGTGGAAGAATTATAAATGCAGATGAAGTATATGGACTTTTCGGAGTAGAAAAATCAAAAACTAGTGTAACTATTGTCGGGAGCAATTTTATAAAAGAAAATGCAGAGGGGTATGAATTAACAGAAGGAGCAGTTAATCTTTTAAATAAATATAAGGACAATGATGATTGGGAAAAGACTTTAGGAGAACAACTTTTAAAATATTCTTTAAGAGTTAGAACACTAGCCTTAGCACTATTAAATGGTGGTTACTTATACTTTGAAAAAGGCTATATGGAGAATTTTACATCGGCCTATATTAATTATGAAAATATAAATTACTATATATTTAGTAGTAAACCAGAAGACATAAATATAAATAATTTAATAAATGTTTATCCATCAAAGGTTTTAGGCCCTTTCTGGAAAGAAGAGTTGAATATAGTAGAGGAAGAAACAATTCAAATCCAAGGTGTGAATAAAGAAGAGCCATCATTAGGTTCTATGAGTACGTACTTGAAGATACCTATGATGCTTTTTGAATATCTAAATTGGATTAAAGAAGATGTAGATGGAAAATATGTTTTAGATAAACATAAGATTAAGGAAGATATAAGTGAAGAAACTTTTAGTAGTTTAATATTAGATACTTCATTAGATGATATGGAATTATTAAAAGAACTTATAGCAAATAATTCAGATGCAAGAGGTTTTTTTCCATTAGAAATAGTAGGTTCTTTGTTAAAAGATAAGATAGATAGAGAAGATGAAAAAAGTTACGAACAATGGATAGATCATTACTTTATGTGTTGTATTAATGAAGGTCGATTAAGGATAATTGATAATGAACAAGGTCAACCAAGACATGGTAGGGGATTGTTTGGGAAAAAAGACTATCAATTAATAAAGTTAGAAGTTGTTAATTAAGGGGGCATAACAATTAATAATTGTTATGTGCATAATAGGAATGCAAGGAGGAAAAATTATGTCAATATGGTCGCCTTTTGGAACCAGTGATTTTCCTTTAAACCAACCAATGGTTGGACAGAAGGAGTTTTATAATATTTTTAGATCGTTTACTAGAACTATGAAAACTGCTGGAATGGCAACAATATTTCCACTTATATCTAAATGGGGTATTGGTAAATCAAGAATAGGATTTGAAGTTATATCAGAACCTCTAGGCATGGATAAGGGATGGATTATAAATGATGATGGAGAACAAAAGGAAGTTAGAATATTTAAGCCTAATTTTGAAGATAAGGTACTTCCTTTATATATAAGATATTCTCAAATGTGCCATGAAGATTTAATAGGAGATCATTGGGTTGCCTATGGTACTTATACTGCATTATCTTATTTAAGCAAGGAGTCAGATGGAAGTATTCAAGGAAAGATAATGGAATGTATTCAGGATGCACTACTACCAATGGGATTTGATAGGGAAAAATTAAGTAGCATATTAGAAATAGGTAGCGTTAATATTGATGACTTAGTTATAGATAGAGATAAATTAGATAAATTAACTCGTAGTGGAATTGATTATATTAAAAAGTTCAATATAGAACATATACTTGTAGTTTGCGATGAACTTGAAACAGCAGGTGAAATTGCAAAGTATGGAATAGAAAAAGATAAGGAACTACAAAGTAAAATTGATGGGGAAGCCATTCAGGTAATTACTAATGCTATAAAGCATGAAGATCCAAGAAAGAAATATCCTGAAGCAGCCTTTTTACTTTTATGTTCTACTGTAATTGGAGGAAGTATTCAAGGAATAGGAGCATTAGATAGAAGAACTGAGATGTATGAAATGCTTCAAAATTCTTTTGCAGATATATCGGATTTTACAGAGTATCTTAATAAAAAGAGAATGATACCTGAATATCCAGAAGGTATTATAGAAGCAGCATATACCATTGCAGGAGGAAACTTTGGTTGGTTCAATGTTATTATGCATAATGTTGATCAAAAAATAGAGGATGAAACTGTAAAGAAAGATACAGGGTTTATATTTGAAAATATATTGAACTCAAGTAACAGATTTAAAGATAGCCTCATTGATAAACCAGCCTTTGATTATATACAGTGTGATGATAAATTCAGACAAAAAATAAAACATGCTCTTTTAAAACAAATACCTGATAAAAAAGCAAGTTATTTTCAAGACGAAATTAAGGCTATGCTTGAGGCAAAGGACATAGAGGGCGGAAAACTATTCAAGGAGTTTTATCGTGTTAAATTAAAGAAAGAAGATTTAGGCGTTTATTTAACTAAGCAAGGTTATAAGAATGATATAGGAGATAATTTTATAAATAGTTTTGGAGGAAGTTTTGATCTTGCAGTTTTACTTAGAAGTCTTAAAACTTTTTCTATAAGTGTAAATGAAAATGAATTTATAGTAGGTAAAGAAGAGGAAACTTTCTTAGACCAAATAAGAATGTTATATCCAAAAGAAGAGGTAGAGGAAGCAGCAAGATATATCTATTCATATATAATTGAAAAATTAGAAATGGATGAAGTAAAGGATGCCGAATATATAGGGCCAAATTTTGCTTATTTAAGTAGACTTAATAAAAGGTACAGAGTTGAAAAAGATAATTTTGGATATGTACCAGATACAGAAAAAAATAAAGAAATTGAAAAGTTAATAACAGAAAGAAGTAAAAATAAAAAAGAAGAAGTTAAAAGAGTTCTTTCAGGTGCTTGTAGAGCATTAGAATTAAGTTACCCAGAGGAAAGTTTCTATGCTATTAATGGGGTTGATTGCGTAAGAACAAAGGTGGAAAATGGCCCTTATCTTGATGTACATGGAGAGAAAATAGTAGATATAATTTGGGGAAAAGATGAAGGTAAATTAAAAGATGTGCTTCTTGATAGCAGATTAATGAAAGGTGGAGTTCATCCTGTTATTGTTATTTCTGACTCAATTATAAGTCAAGAATATACAGAAAAATTTGTGAGAGAAAAATATGAAGGTATAGGAAAATGTCTTATTTTTATTAATATAACAAGACTTCAAAAGGATGTTTTAGAAGCAATATCTCTTGATAAGGATGTTCTTGATATTAGAGAAAATAAGAATGTTATAACGTCTACATTAAGAGAAAGAGTAAGAAAAGTAAGAGATTATTTTAAAAATAGATCAAATGAATGGTTTGAAAAAATAGATAGTGAAGGCTGGGTATTAAGACCTATTATTTATAAAAAACATACAGATGATCAAATTAAAATTTTATCTAATGCTTTTAGTAAAATGCTAATACATGATCTTGATTTTGAGGAACTTGGAAGTAAGAAAGATTATAGACTTTCAGATGGGGAATATACAGAATTAAAGATGGCACTAAGAAATGTGTCCATAGGAAGAATAAATGAAGGTCAAGGATATAAGGAAACGGGCTTATTTATAAAGGAAGATGAAAATAAATTTACAATAGATATTCCACCTTGTGTAAACAGAATATTAAAGTTTAATGCAAATAGTAATAAAGCAGTAAATGAGTACGAGGATAAGTTCTTCTTTAGTCTTGTTAAGGAAGTTAAACCAAAGAAAATAATAGAACAATGGATATTGTTTATGACTTCATTAAATTTATTAATAAGAACTCAAGATGGGTTTATTGGAAGAATATCATCTTATGAATTGAATGGTAGGTATTCATTAGTTAAAAAATGGCTTGATGATGACTGTAAAAAAGAAATAGAAAGCATGAAGAAAGTAATTAATGGGCCATATCTTAAAGTTCTTGAAGAAAATCAAATTCCATTTTATAAGGTACAACTTCAAGAAGCAGAAAAGATTAAAAATAGTATTAAACTAGAAATATTAGAAGAAAGAGATAAAAATATTTATGCTTACTTCAAAGAAGTAATCTCAAAAATAGAAGAATTTACAGAACTATGTGATCAAGTATATGACAGAGATATGTGGAACAATATAAAAACTTATAATCCTAATATTATAAAGGATATAAAGATAGATGATAAAGAGAAGCCTTTATGGTTTAGAATAAGGCACATTAGGTTATTTATTGATTATATTAATAACTTAAAAGTACCAGCAGAAAATAGTATTCTTGAAAAGATAACAGAAATAAAGAATAACTGTATTTATGAAGGAGTTATGCTTCCAATTTCACCTGTTACTAATATACTTCAGAAGTATTGCAATGAACTTCAAAATTCAACAGACTATGATAAGATGACATCTACTGGAACAGGCACTATGGTATCCTACATTAATACTCTTGCATATAGACTTAAAGATGGTGATTTTAGCGGTTCAGCAAAGAGAATAGAGGAAATTTTAGAGGATTGCGGATTAGAACAATTAGATAATAATGACCTGAAATGGTCAAATGACAGTGGAATTATAGGCGAATATAAAAATATCTATAAAAATTTTAAGTTTATTGTTGATGGATACAAGAAAAAAGCAGAAAGTGAAAAATGGGTTCATTATTTTTCAGATGCTCCAGAACGTTTAAAAGATCATATAGAAGTTAAGAATTTAAATAACTGCATTAAGGAAATTGACTTGTTTGTAAGTGGTGGTTTTGAGCAGGAGATAGAAGATAGTGAAGGCGAAATGCTTAGTAAACCAAAACCTTTCCTTGAACTACTTAAAAAGAGAATTGATGATATGTATCAAAGGGTTGGAGTTGTAGATGGATATAAGAATAATGTAATGAACTTAGCGAAAAGCAAAAAGAATAATTTTAGAGATGAAGTATTAATTTCAACTATTGATAAAATTAGGAATATAGAAGGTAAAACTCCAGTTTCTATAGAAATAAGAATGGATGAATATCCAAAAGAAAAGACTTATGAAGAAACTAAAAAAGCCATGGAAAATAAAATGGATGAATTAACCCATGAAGGTGAAACTTTCTTTAAAACTTCTTCTAAAACTAAAAAAGTAACTTTTAGTTTTTATAAAGAAGTAATTGAGAAAAATGGAGAGATTGATTGGGATAACTATTCAGAAGAAATGAAGGAATTAGTGGATGTTAAGTTGATAAAAATTAAAATAGAGGTGTAGAAATGCTTATACAGGTATTAGAAGAATATAAGAATAGAACGGAATATAGACTTTTAAATAATTTTTGTAATTATGAAATGGTAAGCATTAATGCACTAAAAAAAGGTATTTTAATTTTACCTGGAATACTTCTTAACAAAATGAAGAAGGAAGAGGTAAATGATTTAAATTTATGGCTTGAAAATAATAATAATCAGTTAATTTTATTACCAGCATGGGGTGAGATTAATTTATCAGAGTATTTTACTACTTCTGTAGGTATTAAGGTAAAGAAAACTGAAAGTTTCTATAATGGTATACCTATAAATTATGATATAGAAACAGTAGTAAAGGATAAAATGTTCTGTAAAAATGGAAAAAACTTTGGAATAAACTATAGAAGTAATTTAAGCAGTGGTCTAATAACGGTGGTAACTCTACCGTTATTAGATTACAAAATGATAGATTTTCAGGATGAATTTAAAAATTATTTTGATAGTTTAATACAAAGTGTAGATTACGTTGAAGAAATTTTGGAAGAAAATAATGATGAAATTGATATAGATAATATACATGTATTTTTAATAATGCTATCAGCAGCCAAGGTGCAGTTGAAGAACGAAATGGTTTCAAGCATATTTAAATACTTTGGGGCAAGGCATGAAGAAGAACTATTAGTTAGGAAATATAAAGAACTAGTTGCAGGTGAATATATAAATGATGAAAAATTAACTGATAAAGGTATGAGTGTAGTTGAAGAAAAGAATTTAAAGGCATTTATTAGTGTAATAAAAGAGAGGAGGGAGAATGAAGATGGATGGAGTTAAGCAGGGGGAGACCACTATATCACAAAGCATTGTTGCAAATATTCAATTAGGACTCCCAGCAACAGTTTCAAAGTTGTCTGCAAAAATGAGGTTTATAGATAGAGTTGCTCCTACTTTAAAAGATGGAGGGGTAATTAGAAATATTGAACTAATAAATCCTGTTACCATTAATGCAACAGGAATAGCATGTTCAAGTAGGACATCAAATGCTTTTGGTGGCATACTTTATGTTGCAGGAGCAGTAAGGCAAGATATATTAATTAAAGATGGTACTATCTATAGAACAAGACAAGAAAGCAAAGTTGAAGTAGATGAAATAGATGATTTAGATAGCCAAAAGAAATTAAAATTTATAGATATTATTAATGCATATAAGTTATTAACTGAACTTATGGAGCAAGAAGAAAAGCCAGAATTAGTGCTTTTAGAAGTTCCACTCTTACTTGAAAGAGCAGATGCTCCATTAGATAATAGAACGGATATAGTTAATATTTATAACAAATGTAGAATAGCAATACTAAAATTCTGGGAGAAATATAGAAATGATGTTTACCCATTCAATAAAAATGGAGTTAAGATTGCATCAGTAGGAAATAAGAAATTTGGGGCTGTTATATTTGCTCTTAGTGATGAAAATATGAAGTATATACCAGATGAAATAGATAGAAGCATTATAGCAAAAATGGGAGATTTAATGCCTAAACTACAAGAGGTAGGTATAAAAAGATTAATGACAGGTATTCTCGTAAAAAGAACAAGAACGGCAGCATTCCAGTATGATGGAATAAATAAAGATAGCAGACTTGAGCCAGAACAGTTAAGAGATATAGGACTCATGGGTATGCATATAAAGGCAGGAAATACTACCCCACCGTTACTTGTAGAGGTTCTCGGAACTGTTAAAGATTGGGATGCAGACATGCTTGATGAATTGGCTTCACAGATAATATCATTAATAACATTTGATCAAGAAAAAGCATTACCAATGCCTTTATGGTATGCAAAATATTCATTAAGACCTATAGAGGCAACTGACAAAGGCAAGAATAGAATACTTGAATATTATAAGGCTCAAGCCAGAGAGTCACTGAAAAATGAAGAACTAGAGAGTATATGGAAAGAGAATTTGGATGTGTATGAGGAATAGGGGGAGGAATGATATATGGATAAATACATAGGAAAACTTATAGGCAATACAGGTAATCCTAATGATTTGAAAATAGTGTTAGAAAACAGTTTTTCTGCTAAAAGAGGAGAGTTTGTAAAGATAAGACATACTGAGTCAGAGGAAGATGGTGAAACCTTTGTACTTGGTAGAATAGTTTCTATAACAAGAAATAACATTCTTTACAATTCAAATATGGGAGAAGGACTTTCAACTCTTGAAATTTTGCCAGGGGCAAGTATAACTGGTGAAACCTTATTTGGAGGTATTGAACTTGTTGGATATAGGGATAGTAATGGACAAATTAAAATTCCTAGAAGGCCATTAAATCCAGGTGAAAAGGTTTATGGTGTTGACTATGAGTTTCTTGCAAAATTTTATAAGTTTGATGAAAATACAAGTTTTAATATAGGAAACTTAATTGGCTATGACAAAGGAAGTAATATAGTTCCAGTATATCTTGATGTAAATAAATTAGTTACTGAACATCTTGCTGTTCTTGCTATGACAGGTTCAGGTAAGTCTTATACTGTAGGAAGAATTATTGAAAGACTTGTTGCGGAGATGAATGGTACAGTTATAGTTTTTGATGTTCATGGAGAGTATGGAAAGGCATTTGAAAAAGGAGAAATACATTTTAATGAAGATCTTAGTTTTATAGAAGATGAAAATGAAATAAAGAGCCTAGAAAGAATTCAAGAAAGATTTATAAAATTATTGAATGCAAATGGAGGAATAAAAGTTTATACTCCACAAATGGAGTCCTTTGATTATAAATATAGTGGTAAGAATAATCATTTAGCACTTCAGTTTGATAGGTTTGATATGGATGATTTGTCATCAATTCTACCAGGACTTACAGAGGCTCAAGAAAGAGTTTTAGATGTTGCTATAAGATATTGGAAATCAAAATTTAGTAATCCACCAAGAGATATTCAGGATTTAACGTATTTGCTTTCAGATGAAAGAGGGCTTGATGAATTAAAAAATTGGGATAAATTAACGGAAGGTGAAGCCAAAGCACTAAATAATAGAAGTGCTGCTGTAGCATCAATGAAACTTACAAGGGTAATAAATGAAGCAAAGAGTTTTTATACAAGAGCAATAGGAGAGCCAACAGATATATACAGAATGGTTGGAGAAAAAGGAAATAATGTAGGTAGACTTGTAATTATAGATTTACAAGGATTATCCGATGATGCAAAACAGATTATTACAGCACTTATATCAAGTGAAGTAATGAGAGCGGCAGCAGATAAACAAAGACAGACAAGACCTTGTTTTCTTGTATATGAGGAAGGACATAATTTTGCACCAACAGGTATACCATGTATATCTAAAAAAATAATAAAGAAGATTGCAGCGGAGGGAAGAAAGTTCGGTACAGGTTTTGCAATAATATCTCAAAGACCATCAAAACTTGATCCAGATGTAACTTCACAGTGCAATACCATTATAACTATGAGATTAAAAAATCCAGATGATCAGAGATTTATTGCAAAAACTTCAGATATGTTCTCTAAGTCAGACATTGATGAATTACCGTCTTTATCTACAGGAGAAGCCCTTATTTGTGGTAGATCTATCCCTGCACCACTTCTTGTAAAAGTAGGAACTAAAGCCTTAATACATGGTGGAGAGTCACCAGAAGTAATAAGGGAGTGGGGAGCATTTAATGAATAAAAACAAGATAATATCTTTTATAAAGGAAGAATTTAAAGTTGGTAACATTAGAAATGAAATGTTTCCTATGATGACTAAGTTTGGAGTTAGGGATTATTCAGAAACGGTACATTCTTTAGGATTAAATTATATTACAGCCGTAGGAAGATGTATTGATGAAATTGCTGCTATTTCAGAATGTCCAGTATATCCTTATAAAGACAATAATGTTTGTATCGAGTGTGTTGCAGAGAAATTAGAACCATATGGAGATAGAATAAATGAGGTAAGGCCAGATTCTATATGGTTTTCAAAGGAAGATAATCGACCAATCTTAATATGTGAATTTGAAAGATATGAAAAAAATAAAAGAAAAGATTTAAAAGTAAAAGAGAAAATAGAAAATTTACTTATTGTATATCATCAATTAGGTGGTAATGTCCCTATAATATTGTTTGTATATTGGAGTTATGCAGCAGAAAACCCAGGGGATATAGATGAATACATTTCTATTTTTGATAATGGTTTTAGAAAAAGTAATGGTATTTATGTTCCAGGAATAAATGGAGTAAAAACCACCTATTTAATTTATAGATGTGTTGCTACAGGAAGCAGTGAAAATCTTAGATTAAACCAATGGGTAGAGGTAGGATAGATTATGAAAAAAAAAGCAGTAAGTTTTCAACCACAGATTGATACTAGTATTGGAAATAAATATTTGTTAAAAGAGTTTATAGATGAAGGTTCTTTTGGAGCAGTATGGAAGGCTTTAAATCTTGAAAGTAATGAAATTGTAGCATTAAAAATACCAAAAGATCAAGAACGCGGAGATAATACTTTATCTGAAGGAAAAGAGTTTATTGGAAGTTTTCATAAGAATGTCGTAAAAATTAATTGGATGGGACGAATAGATGGACTATTTTTAATTGAGATGGAATATTTTAATGGGCATAAGTTATCAGATGAACTTTGCGAACAAGGATTTAAGAGTCCAAGAACCTTTGAAGAAATATATAAGTTGTTTTTACAGATACTAGACGGTGTAGAATACATACATTCAAAAAATATATGTCATGGTGATATTAAACCACAAAATATATTGACTGATGGAAAAACAATTAAAATAACGGATTTTGGAACAAGTAAATTAATAGAGGATTTATTTATTAAGACAATTGATGGTGGGGGAACATGGGCTTATATGGCTCCTGAAGTTGCAGGTTCTAATAAGAGATATTTAAATTCTGATATTTATGCATTAGGAGTATTATTTTATAAATTTTTGACTGGTAGAACTCCTCATGAAACTGCAAATCAGTTAATAAACAATACTCCATATCCAAGGCCAAGAGAAATAAATGATAATATATATCTTGAAGTTGAAGAAGTTATATTGAAATTACTTAAGAGAGACCCAGAAGAAAGATATAAAAATGTGTTTGAAATTAAAAAAGACTTAGAAAATACTTTTAATGAAAATAACAATTTAATATCTCATAGTAAAAATGTTAAACAAAAGATTTATGAAAAAGACTGGATTGAGAGTGTAATAAATTTTTATAAAAATAGTGAATATGATAATGCAGAGTTGATACTCAGAAATGAATATGAAAATGGTAACAAATCACAAGATATCCTATATCATATGGCATATACCTATTATAAACAGGGTAGGTTCTTTGATGGTTTAGATACTTTGAAAAGGATTGAAATCATCAAGGTTGAGGGGATTAGAAGAAATGCATTTGAAGATGACTTCTTATATTTAAATGGAAGAATATTATTTGAATTAAAAAAATATGATGAGGCCATTAATTGTTATAGAAAACTTAAAGAAAGAAATCCAGAGAATTTAGACTACAGATATAAACTTGCATGTGCTTATGGTTTGAATAATGAGCAGGAAGAAGCCGTGGTAATATTAGAAGAAATAAACAAACAAACTCCAGGTATGCTTTATATAGTAAAGAAACTAGGACACGCTTATGATCAAATAAAGGAATATAAAAAAGCAAGAGCATTTTTCAACTTTGCTTTGAAACTTAATCCAGATGATCAAATTATAAGAAGGAGATTAGATGAATATGATAAATATTTTACTCTTTTAGGGTATTAATAGATAGAAGTTAGTTAATGAACAAATGTGAGAGACATGAAAAAAGAAGTAGGCTTTGTACACCATGAATTTGCTATGTATCCTAAAATAGAATTAAGAGAAGCAATGCCTAATTATTTGTTTATAAGATTATAGAATACCAAGTAGTGTGATGATTAAATATTATTAAGATATAATTTTTGATATAAATCATCTGAAATTTATGAATACATTGAAATGATACAATGAAATATTCAATGTTACATTTAAGATTTGATACATTGAATTTTACTTTAATATATTTAAATAATACCTCATATAGTACGTGAAATACAAACTTAACTGTGTAGCATCTAAAAAATAGGCTCTGTGGTTAATCAAAGTGATAAAATTTGGAGATAATTTATATTTTCATATAATATATAGGTATATATTAAACTAGTTATATATGTTAATAGGTAACTATATAACTAGTTAACTATTTGTTGTGATATCAAGGGGTTCATGGATTTTGCTATTTTGAAAGAAGTGAAAATATCCATATGAAGTTTTGTTGAGTAAATCTAAAATAGACCCCAAGTTATTATTAACTCCAATTACATTACAAGAAGCAATACAGTCTACAAAAATTGAAGGAACTCAAGTAACATTAGACGATATGCTGGAATATGGAGTAGATGAGAGTAAGAAAAATAATAATATTAAAGAAGTAATAAATTATTCAATGGCTCTTAGAAAAGTAGAAAGTTTAATAAGAAGAATACCTATATCAGCTAGATTAATAAAAGAAATGCATATAATCTTGTTATCCGGTGAAGTATGAGGAAATAGTAGAAATCCGGGCGAATTTAGAAGAATTCAGAATTTTATAGGACCACAAGGATGTACTATGAAAACTACATCTTATATACCACCAGAACCATAACTTGTACCTGATTATATGAGTAATTTAGAAAAATATATAAATGAACCAACTGATAATTTAAATGATTTAATTAGAATAGCTATAATTCATGCTCAATTTGAAACAATACATCCTTTTTTAGATTGAGAAAATAGACAATTTATATAATGAAACATTAGATAATAGTAAAGTTTTAATAAATTCAAATAGACTAATAGATATAGTTAATGTAATATTCGAGAAACCAATTTTCACAAAGAAGACAATATTAGAGAATGTTGATATTACAAGTAGTACATTAGGGGTGTATCTTAATAAACTAGAAGAAAAACAAGTTATTTATTCAAATGGTAAATCAAGAAATAAAAAATACTATTTTTATGACTTGATTAATATTTTGAGACAGCAGTAATAATAGATTTCTATATACTTAAAGTAAAAGGTAAAAGTGTATAAAGTCAGGAATTTTTAATTAGAAAATGATTATAAGTATCTGTCTTTATTGCAATTTTCTAAGGCGAAGGTTCAAGGCTCATGGGGGAAGTTAATGTATTGGATTAAGACTTTTAAAATAGGGTTTTGAATAAAAAATTAGAATGAATGGAATAGAAGTTAAAATAGAAATAAGATTATACAATTAATTACAATTATAGATTTAGGAAGTATCTTACATAAATCTTATTATTTTAGTTAGTTGTTATATTAACAGGTATTTGAAGTTCTACATAAAGTTGTGTATAATGAATAATATGTGTGATTTTAAAGATAAATATACAATATGAAAAGTTTGGAGGTGTTTATGTTGAAAAAAGACGATTTTTTATTTGAAGAAATAGAAAATGAAGAAATGTTTGCTGAATATTCAGAAGGATGTTCAGGAGATAGATCTGACTGTTGTACTAGAGTATGCACTAGAGAATGTGAGAGAGCAACAGAAGCAGAATGGGGCAGATTTTTAGAAGTCAATGCTGGAATTGTGCAATATTAAAATTATTAAAATATCTTCCAAATTAGTTTTGGAAGATATTTTTTCAAATATATTTGGATTTTAAAGAGGTAAATTATGGATGTTACAGAAATACCAGTAGTTAGATTAAAGATGATTAAAGATTATAGTTTGAAAATTACGGATAAAGAAATATATGGTGTTAGTGAAGCAGCACCTATTTTTGATAATTTAATTGGCGGATCAACATTAGAAAAGATGGCTATATTATGCATTGACTCAAGTAATAAGTCAATTAATGCTGCTGTTTTGAATATAGGGAGTCATAAAGATGTTAAGATAGTTCCAAGTGAAATATTTAGAATAGCAATTTTATCTAATGCTTCTTCTATCTTTATATGTCATAATCATCCATCAGGTATAGTTAAGCCAAGTGATTATGATATAGAAGTTACAAAACGAATAGGTCAAATAGGAAATTTATTAGGGATAAAATTGATAGACTCATTAATTTTAGGTGATTTTGGTGAATGTCTTTCTATGAGAACAGAACTAAAAAAAGCAGGTGAAAGTGATGATTAATGCAAACGACATATATTCAATAAGAAATGGTGTGGATCTATATCTTATTAATGACGAGATACTTACAGTATATTTTATGAGTACAAGACTAAGGAAACAGTTTAGAGTTTCAATGATGACAATTAAGTTGATAGAATTATTAGATGGTGAGAGAAGCGTCCAAGAGATATATTCTTTAATTAAAGAAAATTCGGATAGCGAAATTGATTTGAATGGCTTACTTGAAATAATGAGCAAATTCAGTGAAATGAATATCATTATAAAACGACAAGAAGATTATTTGGAATTATCTGGTGATATGATTGAAAGGTATGATAGACAACTGAATTTTTTATCAGATTTTTTAATAGGAAAGTCATATATAGAGGCACAAGAAAAATTACAAAAATCCAATATTTTAATTTTTGGATGCGGTGCAATTGGGGGAGATATTGCAGTACACTTAGCAATGTGTGGGGTGGAAAGTTTTATATTATATGACAATGACGTAGTTGAGGCATCAGATATAAGCAGACATATGTTTTTTAAAGAAAAATATATAGGTATGAATAAAACAGACGCATTAGAGGATTACTTACTAAATATAAATAAAAAAATTAAAGTCAATAAAGTACAAAAGAGTCTACGACCAGAAAGTCAGATTGCTGAATTAATTGATGCAGCCACATTTGTTGTTAATACAGCAGATGAACCATATATTGGATATACATCCATGAAGATATCAAGGTATTGCACACAAAAAAGGAAAACGCATTTTATTGCAGGTGGTTTTGATGCACATTTAGCAAGTACAGGAGAATTGATAATTCCAGGGATAACTCCATGTGTAGATTGTTATGCGAATTATTTTAAGGAAGCATTAAAGGGGTGGAAACCCAAAAAACATCCTGTACAGGAAAGATATTTAGAAATAGGTGGATTATCAAGTATGTCTCTATTTTCATCTAGTTATGCTACAATTGAAATAATAAAATATATTTGCGGATTAATTAATGTTAAATCATACTCAAAAACTAGAGGAGAATTTTTATTTACTAGCATGGATATAGAGTATTTAAATGTAGTAAGAGATAAAGAGTGTAAAGTTTGTGGGGAGATAAATTATGAATAAACCTAAGTTAAGATCATCAGTATCAGTTGTTAAGTTAGATAACAATGTTGTGGAATTTTTTCTTACTAATACAAGACGACAAGTAAGAATTAAAGTTAATAATGATAAAATAGTAGATTTAGTATTGCAGTTAGATGGTACGCTTACAATAGATGAATTAATAACAAAATATAATATGGATAATGAAACAAAAGAATATTTTATAAAGTTTCTAAAGTATTTAGAAAGTAAAAGCATTATTAAGGATAATATTAATGCTATAGAAGAGTATAAAAAATTCAGAAGAGTAATAAATTTTTTAGAGGATTTTTCAAGTTGTGAAAATGATTTGATAAATATGTGGTCTAACATAAGAAATTCTAATATTGTTGTAATAGGATTAGGTGCAGTTGGAACCTGGGTAAGTTGTTTAATGGTTCAGAGCGGAGTAAGAAATGTCACGCTAATTGATAATGATAAAGTAGAGATATCTAATTTACATAGACAATTTGGTTATGGTGAGCCTCAAATTGGAATGTTAAAAACAGATGCTTTAGAGACAAGACTAAAAGAGTATTCAAGTGATGTGAATGTAAAGAAAATTAATATGTTCTTAGATGAAAAAATTCTTGAAGATGTTATAACGGAACCGATTGATTTAATAATTAATTGTGCTGATAAACCTAATGTTGATATTACTTCTACGTGGATTGGTGAATATTGTATGAAACACAATATACCACATATAATTGGAGGTGGTTATAATCTACATATTTCATTAATGGGCCAAACTATTCTGCCGTTTAAAAGTGCTTGTGTTAAATGTTTTGAAAAGGGTCTTGAAGAATTAAACAATATAGATACAACTAATTTAAAAAAATTGACTGTAAAAAATAGAAAGATTGGAAGTTTTGGGCCAATGTGTTCTATAATTGCTAGTATGACTGCTATGGAAGCAATTAAAGTTTTGAGTAAAAAGATTAAACCATCAAACTTAAATCGTAGAGGAGAGTTCAGTATATATAGCATGAATATAAATTATCATACTATTAATAGATATGAAGATTGTCCATGGTGCGGTAAAAATGGTATATACAACAAATAGGAGGTAAAAATGGAGAGTATAGAAGTTATATCTGCAAAAGAAAATAATTTAAAGAATATAAATGTGAAATTACCTAAAAATAAAATAACAGTTGTTACTGGTGTATCAGGTTCAGGTAAATCTTCATTAGTTTTTGACACTATATATGCAGAAAGCGAAAGAATGTTTTTGGAAAGCATTTCTATGAATATGCAAAATGTAACATCTGTTCTACCTAAACCTAATGTGTATAAAATAAATAATTTATTGCCATCTATTGCTATATCTCAAAAACAAACTAATAGAAATCCAAGATCTTACGTTGGAACAGTAACAGATATTTCACGATTTTTACGGTTGCTTTATGCAAAAATAGCAAATGGAAAAGGTAATAAAAAATATTCAGAAGGTGATTTTTCTTATAATAACCCAAAAGTTTGGTGCAATGCTTGTAGAGGGACTGGTCAGCGATATATCATAGATTATGATAAAGTAATAGGAGATAAAAACAGAAGTTTAAAAGATGGTGCAATATTGTACTGGAGTAATAATACCGATAATTATTATGAAAAGTTATTAGAATGTGTATGTGATTATTACAATATAGATATTAACCTTCCAATAAAGGATTTAGAGTCTGATAATTTGGACTTTTTATTAAATGGAAAAAGTGAACATAAATTTACAATAAGGTATAAGAACTATAAAAATAAGTATAGAACTAAAGAAGTTGAATTTAAAGGGGTTATATTAGAGTTAAGTGAATTAATAGAACAGATTGATATTCCATCTACATTTAAAGGTATTCAAAAATATCTTAAAATAGGTAAATGTGATAATTGTAATGGACATAAATTAAAAAATGAAATTTTAGATATTAAGATAAATGAGGAAAATATATCTACATTAGAATATAAACCAGTAACGGAGTTAAAGGAATGGTTATGCGGGTTAGGGAACGAAACTGATAACAATATAGATAAAAAAATTATTGATGAAATATCAATTGAAATAATAAATAGGATAAACAACTTAGAAAAACTAGGATTAGGCTATTTGTCATTAAATAGAAGTATTCCTACTTTATCAGGAGGAGAGGTTCAGAGAGTTAGATTAGCAAATCAATTATCATGTAACCTTTCAGGTCTTTTGTATGTTCTGGATGAACCTACAATGGGATTGCATAGTACAGATGTAAAAAATATAGATTTTATATTATCAGATTTAAGAAAGAAAGGTAATACTCTTTTATTGGTTGAGCATAATAAGGAAATAATGATGAATGCTGATAATATAATAGATATGGGAATTGGTGGAGGAATGTATGGTGGTGAAATTATAGCCGAGGGTTCTCCCCAAAGTATAATGGGAAATACTAATTCATTAACAGGAAAATATTTATCTAATAAAATTAAAATAAAATATCCTTCATTAAGAAGAAAAACAGAACAGTATATAAAAATTAAAAAGGCTACATTTAATAATATAATTGAACAAGACATTAATATACCTCTCTTTCAACTTGTTGTTTTAACTGGTGTATCTGGTTCAGGAAAAAGCACTTTAACAGAAGAAATATTAATACCATCATTAGCTAAGAAAAAAAATATTAATTGTGAAGATATTAACGGTGGAGAAAATATAAAAAAGGTAGTGAATGTCGATCAAACTCCTATAGGCAGAACTCCTAAATCTAATGTCGCAACATTTACAGGTATATTCGATTTTATAAGAGACTTATATTCTAAAATGGACTTAGCAAGAGAGAAAGGATTTACTAAATCACAGTTTAGTTTCAACTTAGAAGGTGGAAGATGTGAAAAATGCCAAGGAGACGGATATATAAAGGTTGATATGAGTTTTATGGCAGATACATATGTTGTTTGTGAAGAATGTAATGGTAAGAGATACAAAGAAGAAATATTACAAGTAAAGTATAAGGAAAAGAACATTTTTGATGTTTTAAGTATGACCGTGTTGGAAGCATACGAGTTTTTTAATGAAGAAAGAAATATAAGAAGCATATTAAAATGTTTAATTGATGTAGGATTAGAATATATTAAAATAGGTCAATCTGCAGTGACAATATCAGGCGGAGAAGCACAGAGAATAAAATTAGCAAAATATTTAAGTGATGATACATCAAAAGGGAATTTATATGTATTGGATGAACCAACTGTAGGGCTACATTTTGATGATATAAATAAACTTATTAACTTATTAAATGATATCGTAGATAGAGGAAATAGTTTAGTCGTTATAGAGCATAACTTAGAATTAATCAAATGTGCAGATTATTTAATTGATATTGGGCCACAAGGGGGCCCAAAAGGTGGAAAAATCATAGACTGTGGATCACCGGAAGAAATAGTTCAAAATGGAAAAGCCTCTGTTTCAGAAAAATTAAAAAACATTCTTCACAGTATTTAATTCTACGAACTTTTATCTATAAACCCAACTATGTACCAAAATAATAAGCTCGTATCAGTAATAAAAAAGTCATATTAAAAGTTAGATTAAATAAGGATAAAAGTTATTTAATCCTGACCCTATTTAATTTGCAGCATAAAGGTTTGAGAGAAAATATTAGATTTGAAAATTAGAAGAAAAGTAGTGTGAAGCGTTTATTTTAAAGTAATAGGTAAATATATAAATATAAAGTTGTTCCAAAGGAGAGAGAAATTCAGGAGATGACCTGAATTTCTTTTTTTAAGAAAATTAAAGAAAAATATGTTTTTATGTTTTTATGTTCTTGCACCCTTATGCCTTTGATATGACTAAGGCTAAGACTCCTAGAGTAAATCAATATTTTAATAAAAATTAGCTTTCACTAATACTCTTATTTCAATTATAAATAAACATTTATGTATAAATATGTTATTTGAGTAAAGATGGTGTTATAATATATACATATTTAGTTAAATAGTTTAATTAATTAAATTATATCAATATAATGTAAACTATTACTGAGGTGAATAAACAATAGATATATAATATTGTTTCAGAGGGGAGGATTCAATAATATAAAGTAATAAACGGGTATGTAAATGGGGGGAAATTATGAGATTAGAAAGTAAAAATTATAATGCGGGGGATATAATTAAAATTCCATTTAAATTTGCACCAGCACAGGCTACATTAATAGCAATACAAAAACTTTTGGATGGTTTAGTTCCAACTCTACAAATTTTGGCTACGGCTAAGTTTCTAGATATTGCAATTTTAATATTTAAACAAGAAAAAGATATTAAAGATATAGTAATGCCCTTATTATTTGTGATACTTCTTTTAGCTTACGACTGGATTTCTACACAATTATCAAAGTTTGCAGAGGTTCAGATTAAAAACAGATTAAGAGGTGAATTCAGGGTAAATATTGTAGAAAAGATAGCAACCTTGAGATATAAATATATAGAAAGTCAGGATAGTTGGGATTTAATATCTAGGGTTATAAAGGAGCCAGAAGTTCAATGTACTAAGGCATATATTTCATCTTTAGATATGATAGCAATGATTTTAAAAATAACAGGAATACTAGTAGTTTTATTTATCCAGGTATGGTGGTCTGCAGTTTTAATTGTTTTAATTTCTGTACCTCTATTTTTTATAGCTTTAAAAAGTGGAAAAGAAACTTATGAAGCAAATAGAGAAGTAGAGAAGAATAAAAGAAAGGTTAAATACTTAGAAGAAGTGTTAAACGGTCGTGAGGCAGTGGAAGAAAGAACCTTGTTTGGCTATTCTGATAAGATTAATAACCAGTGGCATAAAGAGTTTGAAACTGCTAGAAAGCATGAACTTAAGGTAAGTCTTAAATGGTACATTAATATGAAAACCGGTGGAGTTATTATTGCCATTTTATCTGTATTGATAGTTTTAATTTTAATAGGGCCTGTAACTAGTGGAATTTTATCCATAGGAATGTTTATGTCCATTGTTAATAGCGTATTTGAATTAATACAATATTTAGCTTGGAGCCTTCCTGAGTATGGAGATAATTTAGCAAAGAATAAAGAGTATCTTGTTGACTTAACTAACTTTTTAAAATTAGAAGGGGATGAAGGATACTTATTAAGACCAGCTAAGGAGGTTAGCAAATTAAAGTCCTTAGAGTTTAGAAATGTATCTTTTAAATATCCAGGCACAGAAAAGTATATTTTAAAGGATATGTCTTTTGTCATAGAAGAAGGAAGGCATTATGCTTTTGTAGGTGCTAATGGAGCTGGTAAGACTACAATAACTAAACTTATAACTGGCTTATATGAGGACTTTGAAGGAGAAATTTTGATAAATGGAAAATCTATAAAGACATATAGACAAGATCAGTTAAAAGCAATGTGCTCTGTAGTGTATCAAGATTTTGCAAGATATTGTATTTCCTTTAGAGATAATATTTTATTAGGAGATATCAATAGCTTCGATAACCTAGATAATATGAATAAGGCTATAGAAACTGTTGAACTGCAAGATGTTGTTGGAGGATTACCTCTAGGTATAAGTTCAAACTTGGGTAAAATTAAAAATGATGGTGTAGATTTGTCAGGAGGACAGTGGCAACGTATAGCTATGGCAAGGGGAATTGTAAGTTCTGCATCCATTAGAATTTTAGACGAGCCAACTGCAGCCTTAGATCCTATAAGTGAAAGTAATGTCTATGAAAAATTTGAAGAGATAAGCAGGGGACAAACTACTATATTTATCAGTCATAGGCTTGGCTCAACAAAGATTGCAGATGAAATTTTCGTTATAGGAGATGGAGCCATTGTAGAAAGTGGTTCCTATGAGGAGCTCATGAAGAAAAATGGGGTTTATACAAAAATGTATGAAAGTCAAAGGAGTTGGTATATATAATGGTAGGGAAAAGTAAAGATATTTCTTTTTTAAAGATAGTAAGGACAGTTGAACCTATGATAATTAAATCATGTCCTATATTTACTATGGCAGCTATATTAACAACAATGCTTCATAGCTTGATTTATGTAGTAAATACTTTCATGACACAAAAGTTCTTTGATTCAATTACAGCAGCTTCATCAGGGAAAGTGGGGTTAAAAATAGTATATCTTATGCTAGGAGGACTATGTATTTCATTAGTTCTTACTCAAGTGCTTAATGGGATATCTAACTTTTTAGCCAATGTGCTAGTTAATAAGTCAAAAGGAATTATAGGTAAGATATTAAACAGCAAAAGCTCAAAGTTAAGTGCTGCAGATTTTGAAAATCCAACATTACTTGATGATATTAATAAGGCTCAAAAAGGATTAGAGGGTGGACTTATCATGTCTGTGATATTAATTTCTATAGTAACCTTCTATATTCCATATTTTATTTTTATGGGTATATATCTTTATAAATTAAAGCCGATACTTTCTATTTCTATTATATTAGTATTTATTCCTGTAGCTATATCACAACTAATTAGAATTAAGGTATTCACTAATTTAGAAGATAAGGTAGCTCCAATAAGAAGAGAATATGAACATTATGAAAAATGTATAATGGATAGAGAATATTATAAGGAAACAAGGCTTTTAGGAGGGTTCTTCTATTTCAAAAAAAGATATATAAGTACCTTAGAGCTTATGAATAAAAATAATTGGCAAGCAGAAAAAAAATCAGGACTTGCAGAGCTAGCCATGAAGATGTTAACATTACTTGGGTATATGGGTGTTTTAGCACTTCTTGTATATGCACTTTTAGATGGTTCGATATCAATAGGTGCCTTTGGGGCAGTATTTTCATCTATAGGCTTTATGTTTTCTTTAATGAATGAGCTGATATGTATGCATATAGGAAACATGGCTGAAAATTTAGGTACAGTGAAAAACTTTATTAGATTTTTAGAAATCCCTGAAAGAGAAGGGGAGGACATAGAAATTGTAGGTGTGCCTAGCATTTCAATTGATAATGTAAGCTTTACTTATCCAGGAACTGATAAAAGTTCTTTGAAAGACATATCTTTAAAGATGAATTCAGGAGAAACCATTGCCATTGTTGGGGAAAATGGAGCTGGTAAGAGTACCTTAGTTAGGATTCTTACAGGAATATATAGTCCGACTAAAGGTAATGCTTCAATAAATGGTATAGACATAGATAAAATATCAGCTAAAGAATTATATAGGGTTACATCAGGGGTATTTCAAAAATACCAACGATATAAAATGACTTTAAGAGATAATATATCTATAAGTGAAAAATCTAATGAAACAAAGGAAGAACTACTAAAAGATGCTATAGATAAAGCAGATTTTCAGGTTTCAAAGGAAAAATTTCAAGATGGTTATGATACCATGCTATCTAGAGAATTTGATGGTATAGATTTATCTGGTGGTCAATGGCAAAGGCTAGCTATAGCTAGGGGTTTTTATAAGGATAGTAACATGATAATTTTAGATGAACCTACAGCAGCCATAGATCCTATAGAAGAGACTAAAATATATAAGAAGTTTAAAGAGATGTCCAAGGATAAAACTGCTATAATCGTTACTCATAGACTTGGTTCTGCTAAGATTGCAGATAGAATAGTAGTTATGGATAAGGGTGAAATTGTACAAGTAGGTACCCATGATGAACTTATAAGTATAGGTGGAAAGTATAGTGAGATGTATGAAGCTCAAAGTAAGTGGTATCTAACTGATCAGGATGAAAAGGCAGTTTGATTTAAGGGGTTCAATGCAAAATATTTAAAGGTTTGAGTCTGAAATGGGTTAGTAAGTTGAGGCATAAGGGCTCTATACGAGTTTGTGAATTTAAAAATCATGGATAGATATCAGTTATTTATACTGAACTATCCATGATTTTTTTATATTATATTACTAGAGATAATTTGGATACAATCCTAAGTCTATTGAACGTTATACATGCCATTCTTCTCCATGTACTGGAATATAGCTTCTCCGTGTTTTTGCTCTTCCTTTTGTATGTGGTTTAATACATCACGAACTCTAGTATCTCTAAATTCGAATATTGTAGTATCATAGGTTCCTGACACATATTTTTCTGTCATCAATAAATCTGTACACATATCAGCATCGGATAAATTAACTCCTCCTGATTGCATATTATTTGTATTTGTTGTGGAACCTTGAGCTGTCATATTTTGTCCTGAATTTTGATTTTGACTTTGCTGATTTTGTTGACCTTGTTGTTGCTGACCCATTTGAGGAAGTTGACCACTTAATAATTGATTGATGCTACCTAGATGGGTTCTTTCTGATTGTCCATTGGCATTAAAAATATCTTTTAACTGACTGTCTTTAGCTTGATTTGCATAATTTGTATACTTTTCAATGCAAATTTGCTCATGTTTTTTTTGATCCTCTAGTAAAGTTCTTTCTTTTTGTGATAATGTTATTTCCATAATACTGCACCTCCGATTATATTTTGTGTAGAACCAATTATTTTATACTAGTAAATGAAATAGTATTGAAATTTAAGAAGTAGAATAGAAAAAACAGGTTAACACTCGATTTAGGTGTTAACCTGTTTAGTATATATAGCAGATATAACAAAGAGAATTATATTACTATAGGGATTTGTTTTTTACAGTTTCAGAATTGAAGATTTCTTTATTAAATTCTCCTTCAGTTTTTGCTACAATCATTGTACATACTGCATCACCGGTGATATTGACAGAGGTTCTTGCCATATCTAGAATTCTATCAATCCCCATTATTAAAGCTATACCTTCCACTGGTAAACCTACTGATTGTAATACCATGGATAACATAATCATTCCTACACCAGGTACTCCAGCTGTTCCAATTGAAGCTAAGGTGGCTGTTAAAATAACAGTTAAGAAAGAACTTAAGGTTAAATCAACACCATAAATTTGAGCTATAAATACGGTAGCTACACCCTGCATAATAGCAGTTCCATCCATGTTAATAGTTGCCCCTAGTGGTAATGTAAAGGAAGCAACATCCTTTGAGATTCCTAAATTTTCTTCTGCGATTTCCATGGATACTGGTAAGGTTGCACTACTGCTTGAGGTAGAAAAAGCTACTGAAATGGCTGGGAAGAATTTTTTGAAAAATCTTATAGGACTTAATCTAGTAAATAATTTTAATAGACCACCATAGACAATAGTAGCATGAATAAGTAAGCTTATTAAAACTAATGACATATATTTTATTAAAGGTATCATTGCATCAAAACCTTGAGTGGCAAAGGTACGAGCGATTAAACCAAATACTCCAATGGGTGCAATTATCATTACGAAGTCTACGATTTTCATAATAAGGTCATTTAATTGTTGAAAAAGATTTGTTATCATTTTAGTTTTCTCACCTAAAGTAGATAATCCTACACCTATTAACATGGCAAATACAATAATTTGTAGCATGTTCCCGTTTGCCATGGATGCAATAGGGTTGTTCGGTATCATATCAAGGATAACTTCAACTAATGGTGTAGCCTCTTTGATAGTAACTTCACTTAAACTAGAATTTGATAAATTTAATCCTACACCTGGTTTAAATACTGTAGACAGTGATAATGCAATTGAAATGGCAATAGCCGTAGTAGCTAAGTAAAATAATACTGTTTTTACTCCAATTCTACCTAACTTTTTAATATCTCCCATGCTGGCAGCTCCGTTAACTAGAGAAATAAAAACTAAAGGTACTACAAGCATCATAATAGCTTTTAAAAATGCCTGTCCAACTAAATAGAAAACTCCATTAATTAATAATTCATCGCGAATGAAACCCTCTGGAATAAAGTTGAATATAATACCTGTTATTAAACCCAGGATTAATCCGATAAATATTTTTGTTGATAAACTTATTTTGCCTTTTTTCATTTTACCAATCCCTTCTAATGATTTTTATTATATAAATTAAATTTTTACCTAAAATTATAGAATTATATGGTGAGTAAAATTATATAATGAATAAAAATAAAAGTAAAACTGCAATTATTGGAAAAGTGAAAAATGAATATGAAATATTTCATAATGTATATAGTATTACTTGATTGACTGTTAATCTAGTAATAGTGCACATTGGCATTGGTTGTAGATATGGATGTTGAATGTATAAAACTTTTGATATATATAATTGAATTTTGAAGGATTTTAAAATGAGTATGCAATATTCGTGTGAATAATATCAATGTAGTTAAGAAAAAAGATAAAACTTAAAAGTTATTTGAATAAATTAACAAATAATAACATATAAAGGATTGTTATTTGCATGGATATATTTTACACTTAGTATAATAGGTTAACAGATACTGTTTATCCGATACCTACAAGCTCTAATACTCCAATATTCTTTAAAGTGGGAGTAAAGAGCTTTGTTTATATTAAACTTTTTGGGAGGGGAATTTATGTTATTTATATTTATGGGGCCAAGCTGTTCGGGGAAATCTTCAGCAGCAGAAGAATTAAAAAAACTTACAGATGTACAGATTTACAGTGGAAAAGATTATTTACGTATGGACAAAAATGAAAATAATGCATGGCAACTATTTGAGGAAATATTGAAAGAAGGTTGTAATAACAAAGATATACACTCGAAATCAATAATCTATGTAATCTCAGAAAAAAAGGATATAGTAAAACTTAAATTCATTAAGGATGCTATTACTATAAATTTTACAGCGGATGCAGAAATAATAAAATCTAGATTTGCAAAAAGGATGAATGGAGTTTTACCAAAGCCAGTAGAAAGTATGATAGACAAGCAGTTACTTGAATGGAAAGACATAACTGCAAAGTTACATGTAGATACAAGTAAAGACAGTCCTAGTGATATAGCTAAAAAAATTTATGATCTAGGATTAATGGATAATAATGTATAAGTATTATATAATTTTTATTTACTTTATAAGTTTTCCATGGTAAAATTTACACATAACATATGGGAGGTGCTATAAAGTGATTATTGCTACTTGTTAATTAATTTTTAATGTAAAAATTAATACTAAAAGAAGTCTTAACTACCTAATTATTTAGGTCTATTTGTTGTGCTTCTTTAGAAAATTTACAAGTAAGTAATGTGAAGTTTATAGAACTAAAATTAAAATCTTTTTTACACTTTATATAGTATATTTATTTTGTTGTGTAAAATATTGTAGATATTTTGGTTGTAATGAGGCGTTGCTTTATTACAGCTTTTTTTAATTTAGTTGAAGAGGTAAAACATCTAACCCTTTAAATTAGATAGGTAAAAATGAAAAAATAAATAGGATAAGGGGTATGAGTATATGAAAAATCAAGTAAATAATGAATTTAAGGAAATATTAAATATATTTAATGAAGCCTATGTTAAAAGGAATATTAATGAAATAGATAGCTTTATGGATAAATTATTTGATAAGGATGAAAGTGTAACTATAGTAGGTACATGTGATGACGAGTGGTGTATTGGATATGAAGAAGTTAAGGATATATTTTTAAGTGACTGGGAATATTGGGGAGATTTAAGAGTTATAGCTGATGAGGCTACTGTAATGGAACTTGAAAATACAGCTATAATTTATACTCCAGCTACAGTTAAATATTCTTTTAACAGTAGAAATGACACATATACACGTTATTTAGGATATATTAAAGAATATTTTGATGAAAGTTCTGATGAAAGTAAAAAATCTAATAAGGTTAAATTAACAGAAATTAATTGGTCCTTATGCCATTTATTAAATCAAAGGGATGATATAGAAAGAGATTATCTATGGGATATACGCATTTCCTTTATATTAACAAAAAAAGAAAATAGATGGATTATAAAACATATGCAGTTTTCTTTACCTGTAGTTGGACATCTACCAGATGTAAGGGAATATAAAGATAGTTGTGATAGAACTCAGGTTAATAAAAAAATAAAGGAACTAGAAGAAGCTTATCATAAAAATAAGTTAATGAAAAATGAAATAATAGATTTAATAAAAGACTTTAATAGTGAGTATCTAGATAAGAATATGGAATTAAATTTGATAATTGATAAATATTTTTCTTTTAATAATACATTTGTTGCTAATACAGATAAAGAAATATTCACTAGTAAAGAAGAAATTAAGAAGTTAATTAAGGGGCATAGAGGATGCTATGATGAGATCAGGTTGGACAGTGAAAATTCTATGGTTGATTTTAATGGGGATATAGCTTGGGTAGTAATAAGAGGTACTATGGAAAAAGTTATTTCAGAAGAAGAATACTTTGAAAATACAGTTAATAAAATAAAGGATATATTTAATAAGGATTTAGATGATAAAGAAAAGCTTTTTAACATTAGAAGAAGAATTGCTGAAACCTTCAAAGAAAATGCTAAAGGTGAAAATTGTATATGGCCATTTAGATTAGAGGGTGTACTTATTAAAGAACATAATAAGTGGGTATTTAAATATCTCCAATTTACTTTTCCTTTTAATTATATTCTAGAGGGAAAGACAGAAGCAGCATCTTTGATAAAGAAAAATTAATAACAAAGAGACTAGTAGGGAAAAACCTTACTAGTCTCTTTCCATAAATAAGGTTTATTCAAATAGTATAATAAGCAATTAAAGGGAATAATATAAATCTGGATTAATGCATATAAACATTATATTTTAGAAAGGAGAACATTATGTTATTAATTAAAAATGGTAAAATATTGACCATGGCTGGTGTGGATTATGATAAGGGATGTGTCTTAATAGATGGGAAAAAAATTATAAAGGTAGGAGAATACATTGATGAAGATAACAGTGACATTTCTCAAGTCATTGATGCAAGCAATTGTATAGTTATGCCTGGAATAATAGAAGCTCATAGTCATATTGGTATTCAAGAAGAAAGAAAAGGTTTCGAAGGTAATGATTGCAATGAAATGACTGAGCCAGTTACACCTTATCTTAAAGCCTTAGATGCTATTAACCCTATGGATTCCACTTTTCACAAGGCCTTGAGTGCTGGCATTACTGGGGTAATGGTTGGACCAGGAAGTTCCAATGTGGTGGGGGGACAGTTTGTATTTATCAAAACTCACGGTAGAGCAATAGATAATATGGTTGTTCTAGAACCTGCTGCAATGAAGGTTGCATTTGGAGAAAATCCAAAATCAAATTATAATGACAAAGATAAGATGCCAACATCACGTATGTCCATAGCCGCTCTTTTACGAGAAGAGTTATTTGAAGCTCAGCAATATTATAAAAATAAGAAAAACTCTCAACAATCGGGTAATGAAAACACGGATTTTAATGAAGAGTTTAGAAAAGAATGTTGGATACCTGTATTTGATAAAAAGATACCTTTAAAAGCACATGTACATAGAGCGGACGATATTCTAACTGCAATACGCATAGCTAAAGAATTTGGATTAAAAATGACCCTTGATCACTGTACAGAAGGACATTTAATTGCAGAAGAGATAAAGGAGTCAGGATTCCCAGCTATAATTGGGCCAACTCTATCAGTACGTAATAAAATAGAAACACAAAATATGGATTTTAAAACAGCAGGCTTGTTGCATAAGGCTGGTGTAAAGGTAGCTATTACTACAGACCATCCTGTTACAAGAATACAAGATTTGGCAATTTGTGCTGGATTTGCAGCAAAAGAAGGATTGGGTATAGATGAAGGACTTAAAGCAATTACAATAAATGCAGCTGAAATATGTAATGTATCACATAGAGTTGGAAGTATTGAAGTTGGAAAGGATGCTGATATTGCAATCTTTGATGGCAACCCCATGGAGATATTTACGAAAACATTGTATACTGTAATTGATGGTGAAGTGGTTTATAAACCAGAAGACTAGATACTATAATATTTAGGAACATGTTTTTTATTTAAAACTAAATAATTTTTTTATTACTTTTATTATCATAAAAGTGGCAACAAAGCCAGCTAATACTGATTTTGTTGCCACTTTCTTACGGGTAGAAACAAATTCTTTTGTTTCCATAAGTTGTGTCTGTAAAATTTTATTATTTGTTGTTATTGTTGTTGTTGTTGTTGTTGTTGTTTTTGTTATTGTTGTTATTTTTGTTGTTTTTGTTGTTTTGATTATTGTTATTGTTGTTATTTCTACAATTGTTGTTTTCCATGACATATCACCTCCTACCTAACTTATAATTTACAAAAAAAAAAATATTATTCATTCTAATAAAAAATTATCGTTAAAAATTTTTATGCATAGTTTTTCTTATATAAGTGATTTTATACTAGACTAATTAGCAAAAGTTTTTTAAAATATAAGTTACATTAGTTTAAGTTTTAAAATCAATATAAAAGAAAAGTATTTTTGAAGTTGCATAACACATTTAAGATGTTAAAGATTTGATTTCTTAAGGAAGTATAGCAATTTATGCCCTTAAGTCTTAAGCATAAAAAACAAATTGCAAGAAATAATAAAGCTATGAAAAGCTATTTAGGAGGAAATGATGAAAGAAAAAACACAAAAGAGGACAATAACATATATTGAAGCTATTGCAATAGTAGTTGGAATGATAATAGGCTCTGGAATATTCCTAAAACCAGGTATTGTTTTTAATGATGCAGGCTCACCTATAATGGGTATAATGGCTTGGGTAGTTGGAGGTATTATAACTTTAGCTTCTGCTCTTACTATTGCGGAGATAGCTTCATCTATACCTAAAACTGGTGGGTTATATGTTTATCTTGAGGAGCTGTATGGAGAAGTATGGGGTTTCCTATTAGGATGGGTTCAAACAGTAATATCTTATCCTGCATCGGGAGCAGCTTTAGCCATAGCTTTTTCCACTTACGCTACATTTTTTATTCCAATGAATGATTTCCAGCAAAAGCTTCTAGCAGTGGGAATCTTAGTGTTTGTAATAATCATGAATATAATTAGTACTAAATATGGGGGAGCAATTCAAACTATTTCAACGGTGGGAAAGCTTGTTCCGATAGTTGCCATTATTATATTTGGTTTAATTAGTGGTAAAACTCATGATTTTCGCTCTGTTACCGTTATGACTGAAGGAGCTGGTTTTGGAGCTGCAGTATTGGGTACCTTATGGGCTTATGATGGATGGATAGGTGTTACCAATATAGCAGGTGAATTAAAAAATCCTGCTAAGGAAATGCCTAAGGCAATTATTTTTGGAGTTACTTCGGTTATATTTATATATGCACTAATAAGTATAGCAATGGTTAATGTAATGCCCATTGAAAATATAGTTGCATCAACAACACCAGCATCGGATGTGGCAGTTTCACTATTTGGAAAAGGTGGTGCTGCATTTATAACAGCAGGAATTATAGTATCCGTATTTGGAGCTATGAATGGATATTTATTAACAGGTGCTAGGGTACCATTAGCTATGGGACAGAGAAAACAATTGCCTTATTCAAAGCAACTGGGTAAAATACACAAAAAATTTGGAACTCCTACTAATGCATTAATTCTTGAAGGTGTATTAGCTACTATTTATATTTTCTCGGGAACATTTAATACTCTTACGGACTTATTAATATTTGTTTTATGGATATTCTTTGTTATGGGTGTCTTTGGTATATTTAGACTTAGAAAAAAAATACCTGCAGATAAAAGACCATATAAAGTTCCTCTTTATCCATTCATTCCAATGGTGGGAATATTGGGAGGAATTTATATATTATATAGTACAATTGTATCTGCGCCATTGAATTCCATAATAGGGATTGGTATAGCAGTTGCTGGTCTTCCAATATTTTATTATTTAAAAAGAAAATAGTGTTCAGCCTCAATGAATTGAGGGTTGACTCTAAATTTAAAAAGATTGATTCAGATAATTATTTGAATCAATCTTTTTTATGTCTAAAAAACTATAAAAATTTAATAATAAAATAAATTTAAAAAATACCAATAAAATATTAAGTTTACACTATATTAATATATTCATTGGTACGATAAGTAAAATAATATATTATAAAATATGAGCTAAAAAAGAGGGAGGTTGAAGTTATGAAAATTAAGGGTGTGAAGGTTAAGGGTGTAAAAGTTAAAAGTATTAAAGTGAAGATGATTTTGTTACTTATGCCTGTAATAATAGCTTCTATGGCTGTAATGGCATATATGAGTTACTCAAGTGCAGAAAAGATAATAAATAGTGAGCTTGAAATAAACATGAATAGTAAATTAAATGAAAAGTCGCAAGAAATTGAAAAGAGTTTGGATAGGCATCAGAAAATATCTGAAAGTTTAGCTAAAATGGCTGAGAATTCTGTATCGTCTCTGACTGAAGAAAATTATAAAGGTGTGTTGGAAAGCTTAATTGACACAAATGATGAAACCTTTGGAGCTGGTGTTTGGTTTGAACCATTTAAATATAAGAAAGATATTCAGTTATTTGGACCTTATGCATATAAGTTGAACGGTAAAGGTACTTATACAGATGAATATAGTAAGACAGATTATAAAACAGGTGATTGGTATAAAATAGGACAAGACACTGATAAGAGTGTTGAATGGTCATCACCTTATTATGATGATGTATCAAAAATTTCTATGATAACTACCACATGTCCAATGTACGATTCAAATAATAAATTTATAGGAGTTACCACAGCAGATATAGATTTATCTACTTTACAAAATAATATAAAAAATATGGAAATAGGTAAAGAAGGAAGGGCATTTTTAATAGATAAAAGTGGTTTATATGTTGCAGATGTAGATGAATCTAAAATTATGAAAACTAATATAAAAGATGATGAAAATTCTACATTGTCAGTGTTAGGTGAAAAAATGTTAACTGACAAAAATGGTCAAGGAACATTTAAAGATGATAAAGGAATTCAAAAGGTTTATTATAGCACCATAGAAGGTACAGAGTGGATTATTGCTGTATGTATTCCTGAGGAAGAAGTATATCTTCAAATTAATTCACTAAGAAATAAAATAAGTATAATAATAGTAGTTGCAATTGTAATAGTAGTATTATTTATATTATTTTTTGCAAACTATATAGGCAAGAATATTAAAAAGGTTAATGCTTTTGCTATGAAGATTGCAAATGGAGATTTAACAGAAAAACTAGAATTAAAAAGCAATGATGAGCTTGGTGAAATGAGTAAGTATCTGAATAAGATGACAGAAAACATTCATTCTATCGTAAAAATTATAATGGAGAATTCAGAAAATATAAGTGCATCTGCGGAAGAACTTTCAGCAACTGTTGAGGAATTGGCAGCTAAAACTGTAAATGTTAACGAGGCTGTTAATACTATTGCAGGTGGTATGCAGGAGTCAAGTGCTGCTACAGAGGAGATAACTGCATCTGTTGAAGAAGTGGATTCAAGTGTGAATATATTATCTTCAAAGGCCATGGAAGGAAGCAATAATGCAAGTGATGCTAAAGTGAGAGCCAGCAAGGTAAAGGAGAATAGCAAAGAGATTAAAAATATAGCAAAAGAACTATACATTCAAAAGGAAGCTAATATGAAGAAGGTTATAGAAGAAAGTTCTGTAATAGATAGCATTAGGGTTATGGCAGATACAATATCATCTATAGCTGATCAAACTAACCTACTAGCTTTAAATGCTGCTATCGAAGCTGCAAGAGCAGGAGAACAAGGACGTGGATTTGCAGTAGTTGCAGAAGAAGTAAGAAAACTTGCAGAACAGTCTTCAGGAGCTGTAGTAGAAATACAAAAAACTATAGAGTCAGTAAAACAAATATTTAATAAAAGTATAGAAACAGGAAATGACATATTAAAATTCATTGATGTAGATATAATGAAGACTTATGATGAATATGAAGAGACAGGTAATCAATATCATATTGATTCTGACTTTGTAAGTAATATGTCAGAAGAAATAGCAGCTATGTCGCAAGAAATTACAGCTACAGTGGGACAAGTAAGTGAAGCTATTCAAAATATGGCTGAGTCTGCTCAAGAATCTAGTGAAAAAGCAGAAACCATAAAAGAAAACATGGATGAAACCACAAAAGCTATAGAGCAAGTAGCTCAAACGGCACAAAGCCAAGCAGAACTGGCACAGCAATTAAATGAAGTGGTTCAGCAATTTAAAATATAAGGTATAAAATTGATATCCTAAAGTATTTAAAAAATAAAGTAATATTTAGTTAAATAAAAAAACAGGTGAGGAGTTTCATCTGTTTTTTATTTGCAAAAAAGATGAAAAGCTTTAAATTGAAAAAATGAAAGAAAACGTCAGAATTTTGTTGAAATTTATAATTATTTTATATATAATTTTAAATTAAATATATTTAAACAATTATCAAATTTGATAGGGGGAAAGTCATGGATAAAAATACGAGTAACAGAGGACAATGGGCATCTAATATAGGTTTTATATTAGCAGCAGCAGGTTCAGCAGTAGGTTTAGGGAATATATGGAAGTTCCCGTATTTAGCAGGTGCCAATGGAGGAGGAGCTTTTGTTGTTATTTACTTGCTTATGATTGTAATCATTGGATCTGTAATTATGCTAGGTGAGATGGCAATAGGACGAAATACTCATTTAAGTTCAGTGGGAGCATATAAAAAGTTAAGTGAAAAGTGGGCCTTTGTAGGGTTTATTGGAGTAGTTGTGGGATTTTGTATACTAGCATTTTATAGTGTTATAGGTGGCTGGGTACTAAATTATATTGGTAAGTATTTAATAGGAGGTATATCAGGAGCAGAAGCAGGAAATTATTTTAGTGGATTCATAGCAAGTACTACTCAACCTATAGTATGGCATTTAGTATTTATGGTTCTTTGCTGTGTAATAGTATTAAAAGGAATAGCTGGAGGTATCGAAAAAGCAAGTAAATTTATGATGCCAGCACTATTTATATTATTAGTTGTAATTGCTATTAGATCAGTAACTTTAGATGGAGCAATGGAAGGAATAAAGTTTTTTATAAAACCAGATTTTTCAAAGGTTACAATTGGAACAGTTATGGCAGCCTTAGGACAGGCATTCTTTTCGTTAAGCTTAGGAATGGGAGCAATAATCACCTATGGTAGTTACTTGGGAAACACAGAAAACTTAGAAAAGAATTCAGTTATTATACCAGCTATTGATACAGTAGTGGCACTTCTTGCTGGATTTGCAGTGTTACCAGCAGTGTTTGCCTTTGGATTTGAGCCGGGAGCTGGGCCAAGCCTCATGTTTATAACGTTACCTTCAGTATTTGATTCAATGCCTTTTGGACAATTTTTTGGTATTTTATTTTTCATATTAATATTATTTGCAGCATTAACATCAGCCATATCCTTACTTGAAGTTGTAGTAGCCTTTGTAATTGATACTTTTAAAATAGAAAGAAAGAAGGCTACTATAATAATATCAATAATTTTATTTTTTATAGGAATACCTTGTTCCTTGGCAAATGGACCAGTTATGAAAGATGTATTAATATTTGGATACAATTTCTTTGACTTTATGAGTTTCTTAGCTGAAAATCTACTTATGCCATTAGGTGGACTTCTAATGTGTATATTCATAGGTTATGTATGGGGTATTGATAATATCTCAGATGAGATTAGTTGTAATGGTAAATATAGATTTAGAAGTAAACCATTCTTTGTAATAATGATAAAATATATTGCACCAGTTTTAATATTCATTATATGGTTAAATGCCATAGGAGTATTACCATATATATTGAAAATATTTGGAATAACATTATAATAAATTTAAAGGAATACTACTAAACAATATTATTGTTTTAAGTATTCCTTTATTTAATGTATTATAAAATATATAAAGATATTAATCGAAGGATAGGAGTAGATTACTAATGAATATAAAAGAAGAAAAAAGGCAGCTTCGTAATGAAATTATGAAACGTATTGCTGAATTATCAAAGGATTATACTTTAGAAGCGGATAAGAAAATTTATGAAAAAGTAATAAATCTTAAGGAGTATAAAGAAGCAAAGGTTATATTTTGTTTTGTAAGTACAGAAGATGAAATTAATACAAGAAATATCATAGAGAATGCACTAGAAAGTGGTAAAAGAGTTGGAGTTCCAAAATGTATAGGTAAGGGGATTATGGAGGTACATGAAATTAAGGGCTATAAATCTTTAAAGGATGGAAAGTATGGGATATTAGAACCTAAGGATGAATGTCCATTAATTAGGTCAGAAGAAATAGATTTTGCTATAATACCTTGTGTTTCTTGTAATAAGGAAGGGTATCGTTTAGGTTATGGAGGAGGATTTTATGATCGTTACTTAGAACATGCTACCTTTAATACAGCTGTTATATGTAGAGAAAAGATTACTTGTGACTATATTCCTTATGATGAACATGATGTGAAAATTCATAAAGTGATTACAGATAGATAAATTAAGATAATTCTATTTTGAAATTTTACTAACATAAATAGCTTTTCTCCATATAATAACTATGGATAATATTTTTTAGGAGAAAATTATGGGAAGAGGTTTTATAAAAGTAGAACTTTTTACTGCAAGAGAGGTGGTACCTGTTTCAGGCGGAAATATATTTATTTTAAAAAGTACTTCAGTAGATTTTGATAAAGGGCGTATATTAACTACAGATTCTAGCGGAATAACGAAAATATTAGAAGTAGATACACCAGATATTGAACTATCAAAAAATAAAGATTCTGAGCAAATACCATATTCAGTATATGATTTATATGTTAGAGCTCCTGGATATAAGGATGCAGTGGTAGAAGGGGTTCAAGTTTTTCCTAATGAAGTATCAATACAACAAGTAGAAATGATACCTACTACAAAGGAAAGAGAATTCTTAGAGGAACTAGAGCATAATTATATTCCACCACATCAGCTTATTGAGGAGATGCCTAGGGTTCAGGTAGAGGAGAAAGAGCCAATTTTTCAAAGCAAGGTGTTGATAAGACCATATATTCCGGAATTTATAACAGTACATTTGGGTGCACCGTCATCCTATGCAGAAAATGTTACTGTAAGATTCCCAGAATATATAAAGAATGTGGCATCTAGTGAAATATATCCTACTTGGCCAGAGGATGCTATAAGAGCCAATATATATTGTCAAATTTCATTTGCATTAAATAGAGTATATACAGAGTGGTATAGAAATAAGGGGTATAACTTTCACATAACTAATTCTACAGCCTATGATCAATACTTTATTAAGGGAAGAAATATTTTTGAAAATATTAGTAGAATTGTAGATGATATATTTAATGAATATATTACAAGGGAAGGTTATATGGAACCACTATTGGCACAATATTGTAATGGCACAACTGTAACTTGTAAGGGGTTATCACAATGGGATACTGTAAAACTTGCTACAGATGGATATGAAACTATGGAGATACTAAAAAATTACTATGGTGATAATATTGAACTAACAAAAACTAATGATATAAGAGGTATAGAGGAATCCTTTGGTGGAACTCCGTTAAAGCTTAATAGTACAGGAAGTGATGTAGAAACAATTCAAAGACAAATAAATAGAATTTCTAATAATTATCCAGCAATACCTAAAATAGAACCTGTAGATGGAGTGTTTGGATCAGAGACAGAATCATCTGTAAAGGCATTTCAAAGAATATTTAATTTATATGCAGATGGAATCGTTGGAAAATCAACTTGGTATAAAATATCAGGAATTTATGTAGGAGTTAAAAGATTAGCAGAATTAGAGTCAGAAGGAGAAAAATTAGAAAGTACAGGAGAGTATCCTGGATATTTATTTAAGCAAGGCTCCACAGGTGATGCTGTATCTCAAATGCAATATTTCTTAAATTTTATATCTCAATATTACAAAGAAGTGCCTCCTATTAATGGAGATAGTATTTTTGGAGTAAGTACCTTAGATTCAGTAATACAATTTCAAAAGAAATTTGGATTAGATGTAGATGGAATAGTTGGAAGGAAAACTTGGGATAAAATATACTCTGTATATAAAGATATAATTAATGGAAGTAATAAGCCAGAAGGCGATGGATATCGATATCCGGGATATATATTAAAACAAGGTTCTAGAGGAAAGGTTATAAGTAAATTACAAACCTACTTAAGTGCTATAGCAGATAAGTATCCATCTATAAAAAAGATAAATGTGGATGGGATTTTTGGAAAGGCAACAAATCAAGCAGTTATGGATTTTCAAAAGTACTTTGAATTGAATTCTGATGGTATAGTTGGGCCATTAACTTGGGAGAAGATTGTACAAGTATATCAAGATATTTAATTTAGGAACAATATGATAATAAGATAAAGCTTATTCTATGGATTTAAATTCTATAGAATAAGCTTTTAATTGTATATAATTTACAATTTGTTTAATTATCCTAATGCTTTTACATAGTATACTATATTTAACAAATAAATCCTTTGGAAAGAAGGTAAAATGCATTGAAGATTATAAAAAGAGTAATAGCTAAGGATAAAAACTATTCAATAAAAGGGAAATCAATAATTCTAAGAGCAGTATTATTTTTTACATTATGCATTTTGACAGTATATATGTCAGCTATTTTAAAATCCTATGCACCAGAGCAGATATCACTATGGAGTTATAAGAAACTAAATAATGAATTAAAAACTCACAAAATTAAAGAACAATCTAATAAAAGCTACAAGCTTATCTCTGTACCATATATAAGTCAAGCTGGAGAATATCCAACGGGATGCGAGGTTGTAAGTACATCCATGTTACTGAAATATTATGGATATAATATATCTGTTGATGAGTTTATAGATGATTATTTAGAGAGCTCATTTTTAGAAGAAGTTAATGGGAAGTTATATGGTCCTAATCCTAATGAAGCTTTTGTTGGAGACCCAAGAAGTGTATATAGTTATGGGTGTTTTGCCCCTGTAATTGTTAATTCATTAAATAAAATCTTAGGAAAAGAGCATTGGGTAAAAAATACCACAGGAAGTGAGTTTAATGAACTTATAGAAAATTATATAGATAAAGACATACCTTTGTTAGTTTGGACAAGTCTCAATTTACTTCCTACTGAATCAGGTGCAGAATGGTATCTGCGAGAATCAGGGGAGAAGTTTCAGTGGATAAGTAATGAGCATTGTATGGTACTTGTAGGTTATGATAAAGATAAATATTATTTTAATGATCCCTATGAAGGTAATGGGGTAGTTGGCTATGATAAGAAGTTAGTTGAAAAAAGATTTAAGGAATTGGGAGACCAATCAATAGTTATTTTAAATAATAAGTTAATTAATAGATTATATTAACATAAACATGGAGCCTATACTTTAAGAATATTAAAGTATAGGCTCCATGTTTTATAAAAGTTAATGAATTATTTTCATAGCTACTGTTCTTATTATGTGAACATATTGTAAGAATTTCTTAAGGTTTATATAGACAATTATTTAATATTTCAAGGGTAATATAGAAGTATAGCTTGAGAGAAGTCATGGTATAATTAATATGAAGTGGAGGGAAGTACAATGAATTACAATATATTAGTAGTTGATGATGATAAAGAAATAGTAGATGCCATTGAAATATATCTCTCAAACGAAGGATTAAAAATATATAGAGCTTGTGATGGGATTGAAGCTTTAGAAGCTTTAGTAGATAAGGAAATACATCTTATTTTGATGGATATAATGATGCCAAGGATGGATGGAATTAGAGCAACTCTTAAAATTAGAGAAGAAAAAAATATTCCAATAATTCTTATCTCTGCAAAGTCAGAGGACACGGATAAAATCTTAGGGTTAAATATGGGAGCAGATGATTATATAACAAAACCTTTTAATCCTTTGGAGTTAATTGCAAGGGTTAAATCACAACTTAGAAGATATGTGACCTTAGGTAATTTTAACAAAGAAGAAGAAAAGGAAGTTTTAAAAAGTGGGGGATTAGAACTAAGCACTAAAAATAAGGAAGTATTTGTAGATGGTGAAAGTATAAAACTAACACCTATAGAATTTAAAATTTTAGAATTATTGCTTAAGAATAAAGGAAGAGTATTTTCCATGGAAGAAATATACGAAAGAGTTTGGAATGAAACTAGCTACAATGTAGATAATACTGTAGCTGTGCATATAAGAAGGATTAGAGAAAAAATTGAAATTAATCCAAAGGAACCAAAATATTTAAAGGTGGTGTGGGGGATTGGATACAAAATCGACAAGTGTTGATGAAAAGGATAGAGAGTATGAAGAAATGGTAAAAGACTGCAGAAGAATAAAAATAGCAAAGACTATAGCTATTATAATAACTGTAGTAATGGTCTCCATATCCCTAATTTCTTTTAAAGATATTAGAGTTAATAGTGGTATTTTTGATGAAAGAAGTCTGTATGGAAGTAAATTTTTAGGAAGTGAAATAAATTCTTTTACAGAAAAGATTCTTGAAGTAATGGAACTTTATAAAACAGAAGATTATATTAAGGAAATAAAAAACTTAACCCAGGAAGAAATTCAATGGAAAAAAGAAATTATAAGAAAGAAGATTCAAGAAGAGTATGATAATGAGCGAAGTAAGTTACATGAAAAATACACTAACAATTGGGATGAAGAGAAGGTTAACAAAGAGGAAGAAGCTATCTATAAAAGTATAGAGGAAAAGTACAATTATAGTGATGAAGAACTAAAAAAGTTAATAGTTGAAGAAAAATTGGTGAATTACAATAGGTATATTAAGACTTTGGATAGCTATTCAAATTTAAGGTACATTGCCTATGATAAAGCTAATGACATATGGCTTACCAACTATAAACAAGGTAAGGATGCCGTTGCAGAGTTAAAGAAAAATAGTGGCTATTTTTCAGAATATCATATTTCTAGCGGAGTAGAAAATAAAAATATATTTATTAATGGAGAACTTATTAAAGATAAGGAAGTAAATGAATATGGTAACTACAGGGAAGGTTATGGTGCTACTGTAGTAGTTAAACATAGTTATAATGAGAATGGTAATAGTTATACTAATGAAGAGAGTTTTAGAGTAAAGGGAGACTTGGATATATATGTAGCAGTCCCAAGTAAACTAGTAGCTGGAGATAGCATATATAATACCTATGAAAAATTTCTGCAAGCTAATTCTATTGTAGATACAGAAATAGGAATTTTGGTAGCCTCCTTATTTGGGCTAGTAATTATGATTTTTGTCCTTAGAAAGTTTAGATTTAAGCCATGCTATTCAAATAGAATAGTAGAAAAATTGAAAAATATGCCTTTAGAATTTAAGTTATTAGGTATATTAATGGGATGGATATCTTATCATATGTTTTTTACACATAATTGGAGTAATGAATATAGATACACCATAAATATTAATAATATAATGGTGGTAACACTAATTTTGATAGCTTATTACTTAATTATCAAAGCCTTACTTCAAAATTATAAGGAGAATACACTTCTTAAGGATAGTTATGGAGTAAAACTTTATAATCATTTATGTATAGCTATGGAAAAAGGTACTTTAGGAAGAAAATTAGTACTGATTATAGGCGTATATGTAGCTATTTGTACTAGTGTATCTTTAATATTAATGGTTATAGTAGGAGCAGCAGGAGCAGTTATTGCCCTTGGCTTTGATATAGTTGCTACAGCAATTGTTATATATAAATTAGTAAAAGAGTTTGCTTATTTAAATAAAATAACTAATGGTGCTAAGCTTATTTCAGAAGGAAAAATTAATGATGATATATCAGAAGAGGGTAAGGGAGCATTAAGAGATCTTGCTCATAGTATAAACAATATGAAGCAAGGACTGAGAAAATCTATAGAAAATGAGAATAAAAGTGAGAAAATGAAGACAGAGCTTATTTCAAATGTATCTCATGATCTTAAAACTCCATTAACATCAATTATTAATTATGTAGATTTACTTAAAAGAATGGGCATTGAACCAGAAGAAGCAAGAGCCTATGTAGAAGTATTAGATAGAAAATCTCAAAGATTAAAGATATTAATAGAAGACTTATTTGAGGCTTCAAAGGCTGCCAGTGGAGCTATGCAGTTAAATTTTGAAAAAATAGAGTTAAATGCTTTAATAAAGCAGACGTTAGGAGAAGCAGAGAATAGAATTAAAGAAGCAAATTTAGATTTTAAAACCAATATACCATCAGAAAAAATATATATTAATGCTGATGGGAGAAAAATTTGGAGAGTATTTGAAAACCTAATTTCTAATGCTATAAAATATTCCCTAAAAAGCACTAGAGTTTATGTAGATGTAAAATCTGAAAATGGTAAGGTATATATAACAATGAAAAATATATCAGCTTATGAATTAAACTTTGATGCTAGTGAGATTACAGAAAGATTTAAAAGAGGAGAAGAATCAAGAAATACAGAAGGCTCAGGCTTAGGTTTAGCCATTGCAAAAAGCATAATAGAACTTCATCATGGAACTTTAGAAATAGGTATAGATGGGGATTTATTTAAGGTGACTGTTGAGTTTAATATTTATGAATAATACATCCTAAAAAATATATAAAGAGAATATACTGTTTGAACATAGATTAAGTACTTTAGTAAGTATTTAGTCTATTTTTAAGCAGCTTTTTAATGCCATGAACTTATTGTAGCTATATGTAATATATGGTATAATATCTGGTGACTGGACGGTCAGTCATTTAAATTTAATAATAATGGGGGTACTAAAGTGTTATCAAAATTCAGCGTGAAGAAACCTATGACAGTTATAGTAGGGGTTGTACTGGTTATTATTCTTGGAATTATATCTTTTACGTCAATGACTACTGATTTATTACCTAGTATAGATTTACCTTATGTAGCAGTAATAACTGCCTATCCTGGTGCAAGCCCAGAGAAAGTTGAGCTTACTGTAACAAAGCCATTAGAACAAGTGTTATCTACTACTAGTGGAGTAGAAGAAATTAATAGTATTTCTAGTGAAAACTCAAGCATGGTTATTATTCAATTTACTCAAGGGACTAATATGGAAAGCGCTATGATTGAGATGAATGGAAATGTTGATATGGTTAAATCCCAACTTGATGATGAAGTGGGGACACCTATGCTAATAAAGATAAATCCAGATATGCTACCAATTGTAGTTGCTAGTGTAGACTTTGATGGAAAAGACATTACTGAAACATCAAAGAAAGTAACAGAGGAGATTATACCTGAATTTGAACGATTGGATGGAGTAGCATCTGTTTCTGGTACAGGGATAATTGAGGAAAGTTTACAAATCTCTCTGAAGCAAGAAAAAATAGATAAGCTTAATAATAGAATTCTTAAATCTATTGATGGAAAACTATCTCAAACTAAAGCAGAATTAGATAAAGCTGAAAAAGCTTTGCAAGATGGTAAAGTTAAGTTTAATGAAGAAAGTGATAAGCAGAAGGAAAAGTTATTGGAAGGTAGTATGAGCCTTTCTTCCGGAAAATCTCAAGTTGAGCAAGGGTTAAAATTATTAATCCAAGGTCAAGAAGGATTAGAAAAAAAGCGTGATGAGATTAAAAAGGAAAAGGAAAATCTAGAGAAAGTTATAGAAGAGCAAATAAAGGCAGGAGAAGAAACTTCAGCAGAAGAAAAGTTAAAATTAACACAACTATCTATAACTTTAGAAGCTACTAATAAAAGTATTGAAGAGATTTTAAAGCAAAAGAAGGAATTAGAGAAGAAGTTATCAGAAATTATAGGGGGAGAAAAACAATTAGAAGCTGGAAAGGCCACCCTTAACTCTGAGTTAGCCAAGGCACAACTTCAACTAGAAGAAAGTGAAGAGGCTATTAAGAAAGGAAAAGAAGAATTTAAAATTGCAGAAGAAAATGCTTATAAAAAAGCAGGATTAGATGGAGTGATTTCCCAAAGTTCATTAAGTAGTATATTAGCAGCAGAAAACTTTTCCATGCCAGCTGGATATATTACAGAAAATAAACATGAGTATTTAGTTAAGGTAGGAGACCAATTTTCAAATATAGATGAAATAGAAAATTTAGAATTGATAACCTTGGATATAGAGGGTATTGGTACAGTAAAGCTTAAAGATGTGGCAGATATAGGATTTATAAATAATTCCCATGACATGTATGCAAAAATTAATGGTAATGATGGTATTTTACTTTCTTTCCAAAAACAAAGTACAGCTTCCACTGCTGAAGTATCCCATGATATAAATAAAACTATCAAAAAATTATTAAAAGAAAATCCAGATATGCATATAAATCAGCTTAGTGATCAAGGAATGTATATTGATATTGTAATAAATTCTGTATTAAATAACTTAATTTTAGGAGGAATTCTTGCAATAGTAATATTACTTGTTTTTTTAAGAGATATAAAACCAACATTTATTATAGCAATGAGTATACCTGTAAGTTTATTATTTGCAATAGGTCTAATGTATTTTAGTGGAGTTACTATGAATGTGATATCTTTAGCAGGACTAGCGTTGGGAGTTGGTATGTTAGTAGATAATAGCATTGTAGTAATTGAAAATATATATAGATTAAGAAGTGAAGGTATGTCTTCGGCTAAGGCTGCCGTTTATGGTGCAGCTCAAGTTTCAGGAGCAATATTTGCATCTACTTTAACAACAATTTGTGTATTCTTACCTATTGTATTTACTCAAGGAATATCTCGACAACTGTTTACTGACATGGGACTAACAATTGCGTATTCATTAATTGCTAGTTTAATTATAGCCCTAACCTTGGTGCCTACTATGTCATCTACTATGCTAACCAATACTAAAGAAAAGCCCCATAAACTTTTTGATAAAATTGTAGGTATTTATGTAAAGTTACTAGATAAAGCCCTTAACCATAAGATTATAATTATAGGTTTAGTGGTAGTATTATTAATTTCTAGTGCTTATAGTGCTTTTTCTATGGGGACAGCATTTATGCCAGAGGTTGATAGTAATGAGATAATGGTATCAATAGAAATGCCTAAGGAAAGTACTACCATAGATGCTAGAGAAATGAGTAATAAAGTAATGGATATAATCCTTACAATACCAGATGTTAAAACAGTAGGTGCTATGCAAGGTGGAAATGGCTCCATGGGCATTTTAGGTGGTAATGGTAGTAATAAAGCTGTATCTATGTATATAATTTTAAAAGACGAAAGAAGTAACACTAGTCAACAAGTGGCTACTAGCATAGATGAAAAGACAAAGGACTTAAATTGTGATATAACTGTAAATTCATCTAATATGGATATGTCAGCTATGGGTGGGTCAGGTATAGAAATTCTTGTTAAAGGTAATGACTTAGATAAACTTAAGGAGATAGCTACTGATTTAACAGGAATTTTAGAAAACACTGAAGGAACAATTGATATATCAAATGGCCTAAAAGATGCATCAGAAGAGACTAGAATTACAGTTGATAAAAATAAGGCACTTAAATATGGTCTTACTGTAGCACAAGTATATCAACAAGTGGCTACAGCTATTAAGAATGAAACTAAATCAACTAATATTACCATTAACTCTAATGAATATCCTGTAATAGTTGTAACTGAGTCGAAGGAAGAATTAACAAGGGAAACATTGAAGGATTATACTATAAAAGCTACAGTTAATGGTGAAGAAAAGGAAGTATCCCTTAAGGATATATCTACAATTTCAGAAGACCAGGCATTAGCTTCTATTAATCATAAGAATCAAGTACGAAGTATGTCAGTTACTGCGGGTATAGACAATGAACACAATATTGGACTTGTCAGTAGAGATGTAGAAAGCAAAATAAGTTCTTATAAATTACCTGAGGGATACACCATAGATATTACTGGAGAAAGTGAAACTATTAATGAAACCTTAGGAGATTTAATAAAAATGATTTCACTAGCTATTGTTTTAATATATTTAATAATGGTAGCTCAATTTCAGTCATTATTATCACCATTAATAGTAATGATTACTATACCTCTAGCGTTTACAGGAGGACTCTTAGCATTAGTAATAACTGGTTTCGAGATAAGTATGATTTCCATGTTAGGTTTTCTTGTATTAGCAGGAATTGTAGTTAACAATGGTATAGTTTTTGTTGATTATGTAAATCAATTAAGGTTACAGGGTGTGGATAAAAGAAGTGCTTTAATTGAAACTGGAAAAGCTCGTATTAGACCTATACTTATGACAGCATTAACTACTATTTTAGGACTTTCAACCCTTGCTATGGGAATAGGAATGGGAGCAGATATGATTCAACCAATGGCTATTGTGACCATAGGAGGATTAACCTATGCTACACTATTAACATTATTTATTGTTCCTATTATATACGACATATTGCATAGGAAGGCTTTAGTAGTAGTAGAAGTTGAGGAGGGTAAAAATGTTTGATAATAACTATGGTAAAAGAGAAATAGATATATTTAATGCTGTAATAAAGCTTATTAATGAAGGCATAGACCTTCATTCAGTAAAAGCTGCTGATATTGCAGAAGCAGCTGGTATAGGAAAAGGAACCCTGTATAATTATTTTAAGTCTAAGGAAGAAATACTAGCAAAGGCTATTATATATAATATAGAAATTCAATTTAATGAAGTATTTAGCATAGTTAATAAAGCTCAGGGATTTAAAAATAAATGTTATGGTTTATTTAAATTAATAGAAGAAAATTCTAGAAGCAAAAACTCAAACTTTATCCTGGCTTTATCAAGTATTGAAACAGATAAACTAAGACAATATTTAGAAGAAGGTAACCAAATTTTTATAAAGCGAAAGGAAGAAATGTCTGACGCTGTAAGAAGGTTAATGGAAGTTGGAATAGATGAGGGTATAGTTAAAGCACAAGAAAATAGAGAGTATGAATATTATGTATTTATAAGTGCTATGTTAGGATATTCAAATTATTTTTGTTCTACATTAAACCTTGAAGCCATGGATATAGAAAAGATAAAAGAAAATGCTTACACTTTGATTTTAAAGTCGTTAAGTTAAAGGATTTTAATTAGGATAGAATTATTAGCAAAGAGGATATATGTTATAATTTAAATATATTATATGTAATTTGGGGAGGAAGTTAGTATGTATTTTGAAAAACCAGGAAAACAGAATACTAAAGATACATTAGAGAGTGCATTAAAAACGGCTCGTAAAAGGAGTATTAAGACTATAGTAGTACCTACTAGTACAGGGAATACTATAGAGGAGCTTCTTAAGTTAGATATAGATGGAATAAACATAGTATGTGTTACACATGTTAATGGGTTTAAAGAACCCGGAGTTCAAGAAATTTCTGCAGAAAAACTAGAATTATTTAAAAGTAGAGGAATTAAGGTTGTAACTACAACCCATGTGCTTAGTGGAGCAGAGCGTGGACTTTCACGTAAGTTTGGAGGAGTAAATCCTGTAGAAATAATTGCATACTCCCTACGTATGTTAGGTCAAGGTACTAAAGTAGCAGTTGAAATAGCAGTAATGGCTTTAGATAGTGGTGCTATAGGATATATGGAGCCCATTATAGCTTTAGGGGGAACAGGCCTAGGAGTAGATACTGCCATCATTATGCGTACGTCTCATGGTTCTAATATTTTAGATTGTAAAATAGATGAATTTATTTGTAAACCAAGTTTATAGTATAATTTTATTTAACTTATTTTAAACTCAATATTCCATTAAGTTTATAGAACTGTCTCAAAACAATTTACTAATATAAGATGTAATTTGTTTTGAGATAGTCTTTTTTTCAGGGTAGGTTTCATAGTAGTCCTTTATTTTAAGAATAATTTATTTTTATGCTTAAAATTAGTCTAAAGTGCAAAAGCTAAAGTAAAATAATTTATGTTTTATATCAAGGAGGACATTATGAAACTTAAAAGAATGATTTCTATGTTATTAATAATTATAAGTATAATGAATTTTACTGGGTGCGGTAATTTAAAAGGTCCTAAAAATGATGAAGGGCAAATATCTACTACGGCTGGAGGAAATATAATTGTTCCAGTAACAGAGAAACCAGAAATAGTAAACCCTGCATTTACCAATGTAGGAGAGGTTCAGCTAGTGTCTAATATAATTTATTCTCCACTTTTTTCTTATGGAGACGGAGATGTTAAAACTTATCTAGCAGAGTCCGTTGACGTTAAGGATAATAAGGAGATAACTGTTAAGTTAAAGGAAAATCTAAAATGGCATGATGGTAAACCAATAAATGCAGATGATTTGGAGTATACAATAAACCTGATTTTAGATGAGAATCAGGATTCACCCTTAAAAGAGTATTTAATTATAGATGAAAAGCCTATAAAAGCAGAAAAATTAGATGAATTAACTATTAAAATAACCCTTCCAGTTGAGAACTCAATGTTTTTATATAATCTTTCCAAGGTGGTTCCTATTCCTAAGCATATTTATAAAAATGAAGATATAGTTGCCACTTCAGAGAGAAATAAGACACCTATAGGATCTGGGCCCTTTAAATTTAAAGAATGGACTAAAGAAGATAGTATGGTTTTAGAAAAATATGATGATTATTATTCAGGAAGTCCTAAGGCTGATTTCATAACAATAAAAGTATTTTCATCAGAAGAAGCTGCAGAGGAGGCTTTTAATAAGGGAGAGTTAACCATAGTTAAAGCAAGCCCAGAATTATATGATAAAGCCTATAAGGGAGAAGAGTTGCAATCTTATACCTTTAGCCAAGGAAGATTAAACTATATAGTTTTTAATCAAAATGTTAGTTCAATGCAAAATATAGTATTTAGAAAAGCACTATCCTATGCTTTAGATAGAAAAGGAATGATAGTTGCAGCCTATGGAGAATCAGGTGCAGAGAAGGTAGAAGAAGGGAATTCAATTTTAATTAAAGAGGCAGAACTATACATAGAAGATGAGGTAGAAGTATATAATCATGATATAGAGAAGTCTAAAGCATTAATAGAAGAAAGCGGAGTTGCTATAAATAACCTTAAGTTAGCATATAATACAGAAGCTTTTGCTCATAAGGAGTATGCAGAAATTGTACAGAAACAATTGAAAGACATAGATATAGAGGTTGACATAGTACCTTATGAAAATGTAGATTTTTATAACAAGTTATATAGTAAAGATGATGAATGTGCTTTATACATTAGTGGATATTCTTTAGGATTAGCTCCAGAAGATTATAGAAAGATGTTTGAAACAGGCTCTTACTATAATCAAATAGGATATACTAACTTTAAAGTAGATAATTTATGGAAGGTAGGGGCAGAAGAGGTAGATGCAGATAGAAGAAAAGCAATTTATCGAGATATACAACGTCAGATTGCATCAGATGCAGCAATTTATGCTATAGATTATGAACAAAACCTTATGGTAGCACAAAAAAAACTAGATGGAGTACCAGAAGCTAAACCTACAGCTAATATACTTTTTGAAGATTGGTCAAAGTTACATTTAAATAATAAATAAACTACATGTAATTTAAGCGCTGAAACTTACCTAATAGTTATAAGAAAGATTACTTTCAACAATGTAAGGAAATTTCAGCGCTGATTTAATTTTGAATATTTTAAAACTCATTTATAAACCAATAGGATACATTTAAATACCACCATACTTTTTAATAAGAAAATCTATTTTTTCTGGATCTATAGGCCATCCAAGTTCTCTAGTAACATCCAGCATAGCATGGATATTATCCATAGGAGTTTCAACAGGAAGTCCACATCCAGACATTACCGAATAGCCTTTAGGACTATCATAACCATCCCTTATACATATTAATGTAGCTACCTTAACTTCATTAGGAGTACCACTATACATTACAGTAGAAGGATCTACATTTCCCATGATTTTTATTTGGTTTCCTATAGTTTCTTTACACTTTGATAGGCTTACTACATTATCTATGCTAAATGCACTGAAGCCTAAGTCTACTATATCTTGCCAAATAGGATCTGTTTTTCCACAAATATGAACAGAAGGAGTTGAACCTTTATCTTTTATGAAGTTAACTAATTGTTCCATATATGGCGTACAGTATTTTCTGAAATGAGTAGGGCTAATAACAGTGGACGATGCCATAGGTTCACAGATGCTAATTCCAACGCCTTGTTTTAGAGATTCTTTCACAAAAGAAATACAACTATCAAGAGAAATTTTGCATAGTTTATGAACGGCTTCAGGATTTCTTATCATGAGTTTGGTCATTTCTTGAACACCAATTAAGAAACATGCATTAGTGAATGGTCCTACTATTGCTGCACTACAAGGAACTTCAGAACCTATAGCATCTTTTACGATTTTCATAGCTTCTATATGAATAGGAAGCCTTCCATCCTTTAATGGGTTTACAGGGGTAAGTTTACTTAGTTCATCTATAGATTTAATTGCTGGTTCAAGTAGGTCTACAGTATTATCCTCTGGATATTTCATTTTTGCACCCATGGCTTCTGAAATGATAAATAAATCTGTAAATATTTTAGCACCATCTCCACCAAATCTTTTGTAGGTTTCTATAACTGCATGGGATAGAGCTTTACTACTATGATTAAACTCAGAAATTTTTAATCCTGCTACCCTTGCGATACCGTTGGAAAGATTTGGATTGCATTGTATTCTATCGATAGTGTTTCCTTGAGAAATTGCTATAGCCCTTTCCATAGGAGTCATTTTATCTTTAAACATTAGCTACATTCCTCCTTGAAACAAGGTCTTTGGCTAAACGAGCAGCCTTTGAAGCCTCTACTTCATAACCATCTGCCCCTATTTTATCTGCAAAGCTTTGAGAGATGGGTCCACCACCTATCATGACTACAACATCATCTCTAAGTCCAGCATCATTTAACATATCAATAACTACCTTCATATTATCCATAGTTGTAGTCATTAAAGTAGACATTCCAACTAATGTAGCTTTTGTTTCTTTTACTTTATTTATGAATTCCATAGGAGGAACATCTCTTCCTAGGTCATATACTTCAAAACCACAGGTTTCAAGCATAATTTTGAATAAATTTTTACCTATGTCATGGGTATCGCCCTCTACTACACCCACAACAGCCTTATGTTTTATCTCATTAGAAGCAAATTTTAGATGAGGTCTAAACTTATCCATACCTGCATACATAGCATCAGAACACATAAGTAGCTCAGGAATATAATACTCCTCTTCCTCATATAAAATTCCTGCCTTATCCATTCCTACAGCTAAACCAGAAGCTATTCCATCATAGGCATCATATCCTAGATTTAGGTATTCGTCAGCTTTAGCTCTTACTAAATCTTCATCCATATCAAGGACGCTGTTACATAGAGCATCTAAAAGTAAATTTTTCTTTTCGTCCATTTTCACACACACCTTTTTGTTTTATTGTAGGTTTCTATAAATTCATAAAAAAATAAATTTATATCCAAGTATATAATAATATTTTTTTTAGAATAATTTAGCATTATTTGAAATAACTATTAGTTAAATTTATTTATTTAAAATTCTAACTAAAAATAATGAAGAATTATCAAAATATATGTCAACGATTTTTGACTTT
>NZ_DJBA01000059.1:0-76679 GCF_002435615.1 Clostridium sp. UBA5988
TAAATTCGGTGAATAATTCAGGATAAATATAGATTTGAGAAATTCACTGGGTAACCCTATTATAGATTCTCGTTATAATATTGATATAAAAGTAGTTAAGAAGTAAAATTTTTAGATGTAATTTATATGATGGAGAGATTTATGGTGCAAATAAATTTACTAATAGTTAAAACTATAGTTAGTAATCTAAATTCAGACTTTAAAATAAGTTCTATATATATATCATATGATGAATTAATAGAAAGTCCCAATATTAATGACATCCATTTAAAAAGATACAATGGTATAACTTTTGAAGATTATAGCAACGGAACTGATAAATTCTACACTATACAAAATTCAACAACTACATCATGTGAAATAGCATTTAATTTAAGAAAAGAACTTAATATTTCCGATACTATTTCTATAATGTTAAATAAAAACCTTAAGAATAATCTTAGTGAGATCATAACGGATTATGGTACAATAACAACTTGTTTATTAACTGCATTTAATAATAGTGGGTGTAACAACAATATTATCCATTATCAAATTCCAAGCACTCCTGGAAATTATAGGATTCAATTATTAGAATTAAATGAAACTGATATTAGTAGCAATAATATTACATCCAATATAATTAAAGTAGTAAATCCAATACAGGAAGCTGAAGTTCCCGAACAACCTTATGTTGAAAATAGTTTATCACATCCATTAAGTTTTCAAATATTAAATGTAGTAGATTGTGACAATAATTTAATCACAGCAAATTTCATTACAGTTTTAAGAGTTAAAGTAATACAATAATTCTTTTATTTTTAAAAGCTATGAGGTGGTAAAGTGAGTGAATATAATGCTATTTATGTTAGAAAAGTTATTTATCTATCTAATAGTATTGTTATATATTTTAATACGCCTATGATGAGATTCCAAAAACACAGCTATCTCTTACCATCCAATTATTCCATTGTTGATAATTCAACTAGCGGTACTCAACAAAATATTTATATTTTAAACGAAAAAAGTACAAGGGTTGAAGAAATAAGTCAAGGCTTTGCAGTGAAATTTACTATATATAATAATAACGATGTGTTTATTAAAGGTAAAATTTTATGTGTTGGATTTATATTCTTAACCATAATTAGATATATAATATCTCAAGAAGGAAATATAAATAACTTTTGTTCTAAGATTACCTTAGGTGATTCATCAAAACCATTAGATATATCAAATGGTCATATTATATTAGATGAAGATAAACTAATTTATTCATATAATGGCAATAATGAATTTTCTCGCAAAATATATAATGAAGATTTTTATGTTCAAATAGGTGAGAATAAAATAATTCCTAAAAAAGTAATATTTAATTGTTTAGAAAATAATGAAGTATTTTTTTTCTTTAATCATGGCGAAATTCCTACTTCTAGGGAACTGTATTTCTATACTGTGAATAACCCCAAAACAAGAGATGCATTTAACCTCCCTATCTTAGGAAATAAAAGGTTACGTTTTGGAGAAAATGATACTATAATCTTACAACCCGGTGAACTAATTCCCTATACTAGTAAAGACATAAATAAAAACTTTATTATAAATGTTTCCAATGAAAATCCAAATCGCTTTTATGGATATAATGATAAGACTATAACTATAAATGGATGGGTAATAGTTAAAGGTGAAACCTTAAATCCGGGAGTACAGGTATCATTTACAAACATTAATATAAATGGGGATATGACTACTGAATTATGTAATGGAACTATGATATTATCAAATGTTCAAATAGATTCTCTTCTAGCAAATAAAATTTAAACTATATAATGATACTATGTAATTTAAATAAAGTTTAAAAATAAACCTATAGTATATGTAATAATATGAACATATACTATAGGTTATTTTATAAGATAATCTAAGATAATGTAACTTACTACTTAGAAATCCTTGCTACTCCCATTTCTCTTGCTATTCTCATAACTTCCTCTGCTACTTTGCCTGATACTCTCTTGTCTAAGGCATTTGGGATTATGTTTTCTTCATTTAATTCTTCTTCTGGAATTAGGTTTGCTAAAGCTCTTGCTGCAGCTAACTTCATTTCATCGTTTATTTCTGTTGCTCTAACTGTAAGAGCTCCCTTAAATATACCAGGGAATACTAGAACATTATTAATTTGATTAGCAAAATCTGAACGGCCTGTTGCTATTACTCTAGCCCCTCCTAATTTAGCTTCATCTGGCATTATTTCTGGAGTTGGATTAGCCATGGCAAAAATAATTGCATCTGAATTCATAGTCTTTACATCCTCTGCATTTATCATGTTAGGCCCAGATACTCCTATGAACACATCAGCTCCTACTAAAACTTCTTTTAATGAACCTGATTCTTTATTTTTATTAGTAACTTTTGCTATTTCCTCATGGGATTCAAATAAGCAGTTGCCTCCATCATAAATAGCACCCTTCTTATCACACATGATTATATTTTCTGCTCCCGCCTTTAAAAGCAATTTACAGATAGCAATTCCAGCAGAACCAGCACCGTTTATTATTATTTTAACATCTTTAATATTCTTCTTAGTTAACTTTAATGCATTATATAAACCTGATAATACAACTACTGCAGTTCCATGTTGGTCATCATGGAATACAGGAATATTTAATTCTCTTTTTAAAGTTTCTTCTATATAAAAACATTCAGGAGCCTTTATATCTTCAAGATTTATTCCTCCGAATACAGGACATATTAATTTTACAGTTTTTATTACTTCTTCTGGGTCTTCACTGTCAATACATATTGGAAAAGCATCTACTCCAGCAAATTCCTTAAATAATAATGCCTTTCCTTCCATTACTGGAATTGAGGCTTCTGCCCCTATATTTCCAAGTCCTAATACTGCTGTTCCATTTGAAACTATAGCTACAGTATTAGATTTTATTGTATAATCATAAACCTTATCTCTATCCTTAGATATTTCAATGCAAGGCTCTGCAACTCCAGGAGTATAAGCTATAGATAAGTCTTCTCTTGTATTAACAGGAATTTTACTTATAACCTCTAGTTTTCCCTTCTTCTCCTTGTGCATTTTTAAAGATTGTTCACCATATGACATAATTAAATCCTCCTAATTAAAATAATCTATTTTTTTGAAGATGCCTTATTTAAGTAATCACAATAAGGTGCTATAGGACACTGATGACACTTTGGCTTTCTAGCATCACATATTTTTCTTCCATGCCAAATAATATAATGATGTGCATCACTCCACATGTTCTTTGGTATGTACTTCATAAGTTTTTCTTCAACAATTTCTACATTATCTCCAGGTGCAAAACCTGTTCTATTAGAAATTCTAAACACATGGGTATCTACAGCTATAGCAGGCACTCCAAAAGCATTAGATAAAACCACATTAGCCGTTTTCCTACCTACTCCTGGAAGGGCTATAAGTTCTTCCATAGTTCTTGGAACTTGACCATTATGTTTTTCTACAATGGATTTACATGCCCCTAATATATTTTTACTTTTATTTTTATAGAATCCACAACTATGAATCTTTTTACCTAATTCTTCTTCACTTAAAGTTAGTATAGCCTGTGGAGTATTATACTCCTTATATAATTCCTTTGTAACTATGTTAACCCTCTCATCTGTACATTGAGCAGAAAGTATAGTTGATACTAAAAGTTCAAAGGGTGTTCTAAAATCTAACCCGCAGGCAGCTCCTCTATAGGTCTCTTCTAATATTTCTAAAATTTTCTTTCGTTTTTCTTTATTCATAAAATCACCTCAATAAATTTCAATGATTGTAGTATTCCTAGTTAGTTCACTTCTATTATATCAGATTTTTATTATTTTACTTAATTAAATAAGGGTTTAATTAATATGATTTTGTTTAAAAAGAATAATATTATTTTATAAACAAATACTATATAAAACTTAATACAATAAGGAGGATTATTAAATGGATAATGCAATGTTTTGTTATCAGTGTGAACAAACTGTAGGAGGAAAGGGATGTACTAAGTTAGGTGTTTGTGGTAAAACCCCTGAAATATCAAATTTACAAGACTTATTAATTTATCAGTTAAAAGGAATCAGTTGTTATGCTAAAGATTTACTTGATAATGAGCAAGTTATAGATAAATCAGTGGTTAGTTTTGTAGAAAATGCTCTGTTTACAACTTTAACTAATGTTAACTTTGATGCAGCAAGTCACCTAAACATGCTTAAAGAATCACAAAAGATTAAAGAAAGCCTAAGAAGTAAGGCATCTACCGATAAGACGTACCCTGATCAAGCAACCTATAATTTAAGTAAAACCAAAGAAGAAATGCTTAAGGATGCCGTTAAAGCTGGCATTATGTATGATGGAGATTTAGATGCTGATATACGTTCTTTAAGACAAACTATTGTTTATGGTCTAAAAGGTGTAAGTGCCTATGGACACCAAGCTAGGTTTCTAGGTTACTATGATGACCAAGTTGATAACTTCTATTTTTTAGGATTAGAATGTACAACTAATGATAACTTATCTGTGGAAGAGTTAATTAGAATGACTATGAGAACTGGTGATATAAGTGTAGCTGTTATGAAAAAACTTGATGAAGCTAATACTGAAAGTTATAAAAATCCAACTCCTCATCTAGTTAATGTTAAAGTAGAAAAAGGACCTTTTATAATTGTTTCTGGTCACGATTTAAAAGATTTAGAGATGCTATTAAAACAAACTGAAGGTATGGGAATAAATATATATACCCATGGTGAAATGCTTCCTGCTCATGGTTATCCTGAACTAAAAAAATACCCTCATCTAGTAGGAAACTATGGTAGTGCATGGCAAAACCAACAAACAGAATTTGATAACATCCCTGGCTGTATACTCATGACTACTAACTGTCTTATGAGACCTAGAGAAACCTATAAGGATAGAATATTTACAACTAACGTAGTTGGATGGGATGGAGTTAGACATGTCACTCTTAAAGAAGATGGAACAAAGGACTTCTCTGAAATCATAAATAAAGCTTTAGAATTAGGTGGATTTACTGCTTCTGAAGACAGAAAAGAAATTCTTGTAGGTTTCGGTCATAAGGCTACCTTAAGTAATGCTGGTAAAATTGTTGATGCAGTTAAAAAGGGTGAAGTGCGCCACTTCTTCTTAATAGGTGGTTGTGACGGTGCAAGACCTGGAAGAAACTACTATACAGATTTTGCAAAAATGGTTCCTGAGGATTGTATTATCCTTACTTTAGCTTGTGGAAAATATAGATTTAACAAACTTGAATTTGGTGAAGTAGCTGGACTACCAAGACTTCTTGATGTAGGTCAATGTAATGATGCTTATTCTGCAGTAAGAATTGCTACTGCTTTAGCGGATGCCTTTGAGACTGATGTGAATGGCTTACCATTATCCATTGTACTATCTTGGTATGAGCAAAAGGCTGTAGCTGATTTACTAGCTTTATTGTCCTTAGGAGTTAAAAATATATTCCTAGGACCTTCACTTCCTGCATTTATAAGTCCAAATGTACTTCAATACTTAGTAGATACCTTCCAATTAACTCCTATAAGTACACCAGAAGAGGACTTAAAAACTTGTCTTAAACAAAGAGTTAACTAATATATTAAATGGTAGCCCATAGGACTACCATTTATTTTTATATTTTTATATAGTTCACAAAAACTTACCCTTGTGCAATCAGCTTGTCTTTTTCAAGAATGTGACTTACTAACCACTGATTTACGAATTCTAATAAATCAAGAATATATTTATGTTGATTCTCATCAATTTTATTTAAATCTATTTCCTCTAATTTCTTTATAAAGTTATCGTGATCTATTTTTTGAGTAAACATTTTTTTATAATTTATACTCTCCATATAGGCTTCTTCATCTCTAAAGTGAAGAGCAGCATACCCTTTTAATTCTTCAATTAAATTTACTATTCTATCATATTTATCAATAATGAACTCATTATTTAATAACTCATAAATTTTATCAGCTATTTCAAAAAGCATTTTATGTTCATTATCAACAATCTCTATTCCTGTTTTAAATTCTTCCTTCATTTCGTACATTTAAATTACCCTCCAAGTTCTCTCAATAGCACTAGTAAAATGCGTTCAACATGAATTTATTGAACTATTTCACTCTAGGACTACATAATACCATATAAGCCAATATTATTCTATAACTTAAAGTAATAAAATGGTGTATAATCTCATAACTTAAACTTTTATTACTTATTATTTATTTTCATTATTATCTTATCTTGAGCCTGAAGTATTTCATCCAATTGAACACTTCCTAACTTTCTTCTAGCCTCTACAAAATCAATATCTGGAAATATATCTTGAATATAATAAATAACCCTTGGTGAAGCCCCTAATATAGCCTTACATAGAGTATCCATATCTAATTTACACAGAACTGTTTTCACTCTTTCCCTATCTATACTAATAATATCTTCAAAACTAAATAGTTTCGTAGATATTTTGTTAAATAAATATATGTCATTTTCTTGTATTGTCATCATTAATCTAGATTTTTCAACATCTTCAAGATTCTTTAGTAATTCTATTATCTGTTCTTCTACACTTAAGATTTCTTTGTATGTTTTTTCTAGATAGTAGGATATTTCCTTCCAAAGTTCTTCTGTTACTTGTCCATTTCTAATAATTTCTTCATAATATTTGGTCCTTAGCTCCTCTGACAGCAATGACACAAAAAAAGTTAAATTCATAAAAATTCCCCCATAAACCCAATTCATATAAATAAATATATAAGTATATACTCGTACCATTTTCCTAAAAATTAAATAATAACCTGTATTTGTTTCAAATAATTAACAATTATCACTGAACTACTTTGTGTATGCAGACAAAAACCTACAAGAGGAATTAAATTTAGTTCTCTTTTAAATATTAAATAAAAATATGGCATGGTAGTCACATGATGACCTCCATTCCTTTACAAATTTAAGTACCTTCATTATCATAACTCTTTTAAATTCAGCAAGGTGAAGTAGATTAGTTCTTATTAAATGAGGTATAATATATTTAAAAAATATAGGAGGCAATATGTTTTGGCACATTACGGGAATCTTCAAAAAATAAGGGATGGTAAAAGAAAATATGGTATAACACCTCATATTCCTGGAGGTTTTATAACTCCAGAAAACCTTGAAAAAATAGCTAAGGTAGCTAAGAAGTATAATGGAGTTATAAAAATAACATCTGGACAAAGAATCTTAATAACTAATTTAGAGGAAAATGATCTACCTCAAATATGGGAGGAACTACATATGGAGCCCGCTGTTAAAACTCAAAATTCCGTTAAAAATGTAGAGATGTGTCCAGCAGGATATTGTAAAAGATCAAAATTTAATACAATTGGTATAGGTATGAAATTATCTAAAAAATATCAATGGATGGATATGCCTTGTAGAACTAAAATAGGTGTAGCGGGATGCAGAAATGCTTGTGGAAGTGTTTATAGTAAAGATGTGGGTGTTATAGCAGATATTAATGGTGAACTCATGGTAACAGCAGGTGGTTCAGCTGGATATAACCCTAGGATTGCAGATATTATAGCTAATGATTTATCAGAAGAGGACACTTTAAAATTAGTAGATGCTATATTTGATTTTTATAAAGAAAATGCTCATGATGGAGAAAAATTAAGTTTTTTTATTGAAAGAATTTCAATAGAAAACTTTAAAAAAGAAGTTCTAAGTAGGTTTTAGAAATTTTTTATGATTTTAGTAAATGATGAAGAAAAGATTAACCATGTATTATAAATAAGCTAATTAAAGGCAAATAACAGGAGTTTTTATTAACTCCTGTTATCTTTTCCCTTTATTATTTACTCACTTCTTCTAGTTTACCCATAAATAGTATGGTTCCACTTTCTTCATCTTCTATAATAAATACAAAAGGTCTATCAGCTATAAACTCTTTAGGGTCATCAATTATTGGCATTGCAGTTTCCCTAACTTCAACTATAGTAGCTGCAGCTGCTTCACTTCCCTTTTCATTTACTTCTATCTTTCCTTGATGTAAAACGCTACTAACACAAATCTCTTCCCTTATTCCACTAAGATTAGCTCTATCACTAAAAATATCCTTCATTCCTAGGGCCACTAGAGGTCCTTTTAATTCTTTAGTTCCATATTCCATTTCAAACTTCGGAAAGCTTACATTAACAGCTTCCTGCTCTTTTCCAATGGATTTTTTTATAGAATTCCACTTATTCATATCTAAATTATTTATAAAATTATCTATATTTAAACCTTCCTTTGGTAGTACTGTATACATAGATACTTTTCCACTATCATAAGGCATTTTTATAGCTTTAAAATCATCCTTTTCTCCATAAAAGGTTTTATCATTAGCCGCAACCTTCCTCATAAAATCTATCTCTGATTTTTCTCCCTTTGAATTTGTAAACTCACCTATAATATTATTATTTGTATCAAAGGGTTCTTGCCATTGTCCCTTGAAATATATAGCATTAATTAAATACATAATAACATCACCATCAATAGGACCTTTTAGCATATCTTTAATCATGTTATTAGTAGATTTTTCAATCCAATTATTAATTTTATCCACAGATGAGGATTTAGAGAAGTCCAAGTTATCCACTTTTGCACCAAAGATATCCTTATTAATGTTTATAAATTCTTTATTTATATTCTGACCTTCTCTTATCCATATAGAGTTACTTAGATTTAGCTTTACATTTTCATCTATATTCTCCAAGTAACTATGAAGAATTTTATAACTATTATTTATCTTATCATCAGACATCCCTTCATAGCCTAGTACCTTATTCATCTCTGCCTTTGTATTCTCTTTAGCTCCATTATAGGTCATAGTAAGTGCCATGGAAATGCTCAAAGGAGATATAAACACATTCTTATTATTTTCATCCTTTGAGATTTCTTTGAATATATTAAATGCAAATTTATTATTGCCATCAACCACTTCTTTATCCACCTCTTTATCTGGAATTTCTTCTCTATTTTTACCAGAAAATTTCTCACATCCAATTAAAGAAGTAGCTATTATAGCTATAAGCATTAAAGAAATTATCTTTTTTATTTTCATAACCTCACCTCTAAATTTAGTTTCACTTTATATACGCTGTTAAAGTGTTATAGTGCTATTTTTTATATTATTATAAATCTAATATTTTATAAATAAATAAATAATATAAACCTCTTACAGATTACTCCTTTAAGTATCTATAAGAGGTTTTTATATAATATTTTAAATTTATAAACTAACAGTAGTTTCTTTTTCAATAGATATATTTACTTTATTTGCTGCTTTAAACATTATAAGTCCAAAAATAAACATTACCACAATTCCTGCTACCCCAGCCTTAGAGCTTCCTGTTATATGGGTTGCTATACTCATAAGCATAGTTCCCATGAAAGCAGCCCCTTTGCCAAATATATCATATAGTCCAAAGTATTCACTGGATTTCTCCTTAGGAATAATTTTTGAGAAATAAGATCTTGATAGTGCTTGAATTGCCCCTTGAAATACTGCAACACATACTGCAAGAATCCAGAATTCCCATGCTTTATCTAGCTGTAATGCAAATATGGTTATTGCTATATACCCCATAATTGAAGCTGCTATTAACTTATCACTTTTAAATTTTTTAGATAATCTTCCAAATAAAATAGCACAAGGAAAGGCAACTATTTGAGTTAAAAGTAATGCTAATAGTAAATTACTATCTGTAATTCCAACATCTTTTCCATAGGATGTGGACATGCTTATAATTGTATGAACTCCATCTATATAGAAGAAAAATGCAAGGAGGAATAAGAAAATCTTCTTGTTTTTTCTAATGTTTAAAAGAACCTTACCTAGCCTCTTAAAACTTTCTGCCACTGGCTTATTTCCTTTTTCAACATAATACTTTTGTTTATAGTTCTTTAGTAGGGGCATTGTTATTAGTAACCACCATAGAGCAGTTAATAAAAAGGCTGTCCCCGTTGCCATTGCAGTTGTAAGTCTAATTTTATCTGCAAAAAGTACAAGGAGTAAACTTACTGTAAAAGGAATACAACTTCCGATATACCCCCAAGCATATCCATGAGATGATATCTCATCCATTCTATCATCAGTAGTTATGTCATTGAGCATGGCATCATAAAAAATAAGACTTCCTGAAAACCCAACCTTTCCTATGACAAATATAGCTAGAAATATAATCCATGGTACCGGAAGAGCTAAAGCTGCACAGCCTAACACTCCAAACATCATGAATAATGAAAATAGTGGTTTTTTATAACCTTTAGTATCTGCTACGGTTCCAAGAATAGGTCCAAGTATCGCTACAATAATTGTAGATAAGGATACAGCATAACCCCAGTAAGCTGTTGAATCTGATGGTGAAATTCCTGATAAACTTGCAACATTTTTAAAGTAAATAGGAATTATAGTAGACACCAACATGGTGAAAGCTGAGTTTCCTACATCATATAGAATCCACTGCTTTTCTAACTTAGTAAATTTACTCATTTTACCCCTCCTATAGAAAATTTCTATTGAAGAATTCCCCTAGGTTGTCATTACTTTTTATAGCACTATAGTACTCTTCAACTCTATGTACTGCCTCATCTATAGCCTCTTCATAAAGGTTTAAAAGCTTTTTATTTATTTCTATACACTTTATATTTGGTTCTACATTAATTATCATACGGCTAAAGCCTTCTCCACCTTTAATTAAGCCTAATAAGCCTTTTATAATCTTTCTTTTCAAATTGTTTTCACATAATAGTAGTTTATTATAAAACCTTACAGACTTAAGGCATTTATATATTTCTTTTCCACTAACATTATCATAAATGCTAGCAATATGTGCTGCTATAATCTTATTAGGAATAATATGAGCTCCTGCACTATGCCTTTGTGGACTTAAATTATTTCTCCTCATTAATGCTCCATCTAACTCTGCTTCTATTTCAGCATGAGACATATTACTTTCCTTCATAGCTTCTGCAATAAAAGGATGACAACTACTATCAAGGACAAAGTGGCATACAAATCCTAAAATATAAGAGAGACAAATCTCATCCTTACTTTCTTTAATATACTTTTTCGACCTTTCTAAAAATCCATAGGCCTTTTCATCATGTAATCTATGTCCATACTTAATTATTTCATTCTTAAATAAGGGCTTATAATAAAAAAGTATATCTGGACCATTAAGCCCTATATAATATGCTTCTTTATTTTGGGTTATAATATCTTTTATCCCATGGGGCAGTTTTTCTAAGACAGTATGTCCAAAACTATAGTGAGTATAACTTGCGGGCATATAAATCCACCTTTCAAATTTCATAAATATTCTGACTTCTATTATAATTATATATTTTTTATGTTTTAAGTGAGTTATATTAAGGTAAAATTCTTGTAAATCCTTATACTATTAATATTCCTAATTTAATTATAAAAGCACCAGCTAATTAAAGCTAGTGCTTTTATAATTTATTCCACTATGAACTGCCAATTACCCTCTTGATGAACTAAAATATTATTTACCTCCATATATATTTTTCTTAAAAATCTTTCTGTAATACTTAAATCTTCATTATCTAGGTATACCTCACCTTGCTGATTTTCCATATCACCCATGGCACCACCAGTTCTAAAATTTTCTCTTACCATAAATATTGTTCTGCTTTCATCATAATTATTACTAAAGTCAAAGTGTATAGTATACTCTCCACCTTTATTTGTGATAGAAGCAGCTTTAATACTATCTTGAAGCCCTTTAAGTTTAAAGTCTTCATTTATTTCAGAAGTTTCACCCTTCTTAGGAATTTTTATAGCTAATTTACCTCCTTCGTTTAAAACATAATTTATATCTATATCCTTTATTTTTATATCTAATTTGCCTTTGTAAGGATCTAGTATTTTAAAAGCTCTCCCAGTTCCATCATTAGCATTTTCTATAGATAGTAAAGTACCTTCTTCATCTCTAACTTCAACTTTTCCAATGGTATCTAAACTAATGGTGTAATCTTCACGCTGTTTATAATCTATATTACTCCATATTTTAAAGTATCTTTCTCCTTCTTCATAATAACTAGTTGCCCCTAAAAGAACTTCTTTATCTATGGCATTTCCACCAATTTCATCATAACTATTTTTAAAATCTACCTTTTTTAAATTAAACTCACCTATATCTTTATCCTTATAGTGCAACTTAAAATCTGTTATTAAACCCTCACCCTGCTGAAAAGTAAATCCTGCATATCCTCCACTTGCAAAGCTAGTTAATCCTACATTATACATATTTCCATCACTAGTCTTTAATTTTAAGTTGTTTATTATTTCTCTTTGATCCCCTATGCCTTCAGCTTCTGCATCCTGGTTAAACCACATTTCAACATATATATTCTCACCATCATTTGTAATACTTTTTACTAATGCAGAACTATCATCAATATTAATTCTTACTGGTTCTTCTAGCATATATAGCTCTTTATCAGCTTGCTGTTTTATAATACCTTGGGAAGGAGTAAATATTAGTTTTTCAGCTATCTGTGCAATGACTTCCTTGCCTAAAGGGGACATGCCTATTAATAGGGCTAATATAGCTACCACCGCAGCCACTTTATACTTCTTCCTAGATCTTTGCATTTTCCCGTTTTTCTCTTGATTTAGCTGTATTTTTTCTTCCTTACTTTTTTCTTTATTTACTTCTGTTAAATCAATACTATCATTGCTTTCATAATTATCTATATTTACTAATTTCTCTTTCAAGGATTTCTTTAATCTCTGTTTTTCAACTTCATCCATAGGAATTTCTTCAAACTCACTTATATCAAAATCAATCTCATTAAATTTATCATATATATCCTTATTCTCCATAACTATACCCCCTCCCTAGCTTCCTTATAATACTCTCTTCTTATCTTTTCTCTGCCTCTACTAATTCTAGTATTTATATTACTTACAGAAAGCTTTAATGCTTCACTAATGCTTTTACTCTTCTCTCCAAGTAAAAATTTCATTATAAATATAGTTTTATCTGGTTCCTCCATACTTTCTATAATACTTACTAACCTGCTATTTTCTATATCATCAAGATAATGATCTTCTGCACTTTTACCATCAGTAATGGCTTCATCCATAAGCTGGTTATTTTCTTTTTTACCATACTTTCTGAAGTAATCAATTGCTTTAAATTTTGTGATAGCCCCTATCCAACTTTTAAACTTAGAACTATCCCCAGTAAACTTATACCCATTAACCCAAATTGCCATAAATACATCTGACATACATTCCTCAATTAAACCTTTATCCTCTACAGAACATAAGGTTTTAGATATAATTCCTTTTATTAAGGGCCCATATATATCAATGATATAATCAAGAGCTTTAGGATTTTTTCTTTTTAATTCTGCAATAAAATTGTCTTTATCCACCCTCATTAAATCTCCTCCAAATTTCCTTCTTCACCCTATATATCGAAAGCAATATAGCTTTTCTTACAAAATTATAAAATTAAATATAAAAAGTGTCTTAAAATATACTATACTTTAGTTTTTACTAAAATATAATTCAATATTTTAAGACACTCTTAAATTAAACATTATTTAATTATTTATTTCTCTAATTATTTACTTATCTAATCTAATCTACAGAATCTGTTTCCTCTAGTGGTTTAAAGAAACTTTTATCCCTTTTACAAACAGGACATCTCCAGTCTTCTTTTAATTCTGCAAAAGGTACCTCTTCTTGGCTTTCATCATACAAGTAGCCACATACACTACATTTATAAATTTTCATATCAATTCCTCCTCAATATAAAATTATATTAATAAACTCCTTATGTTAGCTAAATTACCAACTCAGGATTATTAATCTCTTACCCTTTGATGTAGCTTTAGTCATCCTATTTAAATTGTAAATCTCCTGAAAGTCCCATGAATAAAACAACTATTTAACTAGTTATATATATTCCTAGTTGTAAAGTTTTATATTTTTATATTTAGATGGTTATATACTTACCTTTTCAAATTTCTATGGCTCTACCTGTATAAAAGTATTTCCTCCAGAGGACTCCAACTTATTAAGTGTACCATTATTATTAATTGACGTCATAGGGTAATATTTATATTTAAATCCATAGGTGTCTTGAACCTCAACTAACACATCAAGCATATCTCCATTTTTTAATTTATATTTTCCTTTAAGAGTTCCAGTATAATTACCAACTTCACTTGAAGGTTCATTACTTTTTTCTAATTTAATTTCATCTATAACTTCCTCATTTATTCTTATCTTACATGAAGCTTCTTCTACAGAATTTCCTTTTATAGAACTTGGATAAATGACACTTTCAATCCATCCATCAATTATAACTTCATCACCCTTTGTTTCATATTTTCCTCTAAAACCTTGAGGCATAATTTGAAGTTGATACTCCATTTGATCTATAAATTCATCTTCCCATGTTTCTTTTTTCACTTCTTCTCCATAGTCTAACGTAAATCCAAATTTAACAGTACTTCTTATGGGAACTGCTATCTTTGCACTATAGTTTAAAGCTTTATCTAATTTACCTTCAACACTCTTACTATCTCCATCGCTACAGTCATAGTTAAAATAAAACTTTAATCCTTCTTTATATACCTTAGGAGTTCCTTTAAGATTAATATTAACAGTTTTGTTTTCTGCATCTAGACCTTCTACTGAGTAACTAAAGTCACTTAAAATACTCCCTTGCTTTTTTAGGGTTTCTTCTACGGTGTTGCTAGTGCTACTTAAGGATGTCCTAATATCATTATACTGATTATAAATATCACTTCGTAAGCTATCTAGGTCTTGTCTAAGAGAATTAACCTTTAACAAACCCCACAGATTAAGCAATGTCAAAACTATAAATCCTATAATAACTCTTCTTTTTACTTTTTTATTTTTCTCTAATAACTTATTATCTTCCACTTCAATCCCCTTTCATAACTATATTCTTATCCATCTATCTTCTAATGCTTTATTAACCATATCTCCATCACATAAATATTCTCTTAATATATCTCTTATGTATCTATCATCATATTTATGATTAGAATTATTCTTTAAATCTTTATATCCAGAACCTCTATGAAGATAATCAGAGCTACTTACCCTATAAACTTTATCTTCCTTAAGCGGTTGTCCATTTATAATAACTTCTAACACTTCTCTTTCCCTATATTTAATCATTACATTTCTAGAAAAATGAAGTCTTCCTACATATTTCCCTCTAAAACCTGGTCCCCTACCATCAGCTAAAACTATGTCCCCATCTAAACTTTCCTTAATAGCTTCTAATATATATTTTCCTTCAATTTCAAAGTATGTAGGATTTAATGGAGATGGCTCTATTTGTAATAGCTTAAGATTAGTTACTGCACCTTTTTTTATTCCTCCATTTAATACTCCACTATTTATGAAAGCAAAATCACAATTATAAACTTTAGATAGTCCATCTGCTAATAAGTTAGTAATAGGATTTTCTTCTATTACATCATGCCATAAATTTTCTTTAACTTCATATAGTGGTATAGAAAGATTATTTAAAGCTATCTCTTTATTCTTCTTTAATACTTTAATTATACCTTTATCCATATCTAAGCCTTCTATATTTATATTTTCGCCTTTTACTAAACTTACTTTATTATCTTTTATAGATAGTTTTAATACTCCCAAGTGTTCTCCAAACTGTCCTGAGGTATGGATTATGGTATTCTTTATGATCTTAGGTTCATCCATAAGAATATGAAAATGTCCTCCTATTATTACATCTACCTCTGAAATTTTTGTTGCAATCTCTTCATCCTTATCCATACCTAAATGGGATAGAACTATACATATATCATATTTACCCTTATTATTATTTATCTCCTTATTTATTCCCTGAAGATAATCTAAAATATCTAATCCACAGCTTGTACTAAACTCATTTAAATTTGGAGAAGCACCTATAATTAATATTCTTAATCCAGCTTTATTAATTATTATACTTTTGTTTAGCCCTTCTATTTCCTCACCATTGAGTTTTCTTATATGACAACTCAAAAAAGGTATCCTTCCATCAGAGGTTAATCCTTCTAAAGTATGAATTCCATCAAAGGTCTCATTATTTCCAATGGAAATAGCATCATATTCAGCTTCCTGAAGTAAATCTATTGCAACCTTCCCCTTAGTTCCATTAACTTCTACTCTTTTAAAATCTGCTAGATCCCCTGCATCTAATACAATTGTATCATCATTTTTTAACTCATTAATTTTTGTAGTTATTCTTGCTAAATTTTCAAAATTGCTATGTATATCGTTAGTATGTAATATTTGTAATTCCATAATACATCTCCTTTGTATATGTTAATAAATCATTATAAAGTTTAAATAAAAATATTTTTAGCTAAGTCAACAAACATTATATATATCCATATATATAAATATTTTACAACATCTTATGGAATATTCATATGAAAATTTAGTTGAAATTGAAATTTATTTTCACAAATTTCACACATATAACATAACATACTATTAGGTAGAAATTAATTCAAGGAGAAAACAAATGAGCAATTATAATGATTACTCACATAGAAAAATGGAATACGCTTGTGCTTTTGTATTACCTCAAGCATATGAAAATTTATTTTTAGTTAAGGATGCTCTATCAAAGGGCACAATATTTAAGGATTTATATAAACCTTACAACGAGAAGAAAAACTCAAGATGGGAATAGAGGGGTGAGATATTATGTATGATCAAGAATTATTAAATAATATAAGAAAACTTCAATTTTATTGCATAGATTTAAATCTATATCTAGATAACTTCCCTGATAACGAGGAAGCTACTAAGGATCTACAAGCCGTATCTCATAAGCTCGGAATATTAGTACGTCAATATGAAGAAAAATATGGCCCACTTACTAATTTCGGCTCAGCCTCTGTTGAAAGTCCAATGTGTTGGACTTCATTACCATGGCCTTGGGAAAATTATTAACACAGGAGGATTATAATATGTGGTATTATACAAAAATGTTAGAATATCCAATAAATCTTAAATCTAAAGATCTTAGAATGGCAAAATTTCTAGTAGCTCAATATGGTGGCCCAGATGGAGAATTAAGTGCAGCACTTAGATATTTGAATCAACGTTACACTATGCCTACTGGAAAATCTAAAGCACTACTTACTGATATAGGTACTGAAGAGATGGCTCACGTTGAAATGATAGCTACTATGATTTATCAACTTATGAGCAATGCTACCCTAGAAGAGCTTGAAGAAGTAGGCCTTGGTGGTCACTATACTAATCATGGAAGAGCTTTATTCTACACAGACCCTGAAGGAGTACCTTGGACAGCAGCTTATATCCAAGCTAAAGATGATGTAGTTGCAGATCTTCATGAAGATTTAGCTGCAGAAGAAAAAGCAAGGGCAACCTATGAGTGGTTAATAAATCAAAGTGATGATTATCAAATTAAAGAAATTTTGAAATTCTTAAGGGAAAGAGAAGTTGTTCACTTCCAAAGATTTGGTGAGGCTCTAGATGACGTGCAAGACTGTTTTAAAAGAAAACCATTACTAGATCCATTGAATAGATAAATTAAAAATTTATATTCTAAGTGAATATACTTATATAAATAAGGGGCTTTGCAAAATAAACTAATTTTATATATTTTGCTAAGATCCCTTATTTTAATTTTACTAGATAACCTTGTTATAATTACCATAAAACTTTATATAATATATTATTTGTCAATATTTTTAAATTCCACTCTTAAAAGTCTGGTCTTACTTACGAATCCACTACTTTCTAAAGTTTTTTTAGAATTTGTATTATAGTACCAACATCCGCAAATTGGAATTTCTCCTTGCTTATAGCAAAGTTTCTTTAGCTCTGCTATAATAGTCCTTCCAATACCCTTTTGTCTATATTCTTCTCTAGTAAACATACCTATACTAGTATATCCTTTTAGTACTTCTCCTTTTTCTTGTATACCAAAACCTAACACGTTAGTACCCTCTTCAAAAATGTATAATTCTCCATCTTTAACCTGTTTGTATACGTCTTCAAAGAAGTCACCGCTGAATTCCTTTATCACATCAATATCTTTATCCTCTGCTTTTCTTAGCTTACCATTTTTATAATACCTTATTTTCTCTGGGTTACCTTTATGATCCTGGAAAAAATAAGCTTGATTTTTTACTTCTTTATTTTCTATATCACATATACAACTTAAATATAACTCGTCTCCTGTAAATACATAGGCTGATTTTGGTTTAAACTTTTTTAATATAGCATTAAAATACTTTTGAGCGTATTTTATATATTTACACTTGATATAAAACAGTGTTAATAATTCATCATCATATATAGCAAAATATCCTATATACTTTGAATTCATAACTATTCTATAAAACTTAGATTTAATTATATGGTCCTCTAAATATGAATCAAAGGGTGAAGACAGGGTTTTTATATAATCTTTTAAAAACTTACTTATATCATCACAATTAGTTAATTCGAAGCTTATACTTGTTTTCATATATTTCCTATAATCTCCAATAAATTAAACCCCTGTGCCCTTATTAAAATACCTTCTTTCATGCTACAACTTATCTGTCGCATAAATAATCTTTCTTTAATAATTTTACTCATTTTTATCTAGTAAGTACCTGTTAATGGTACCACTAAATTCCCCCCTTTTTTACTTTATTTACCCCAGTTATTTTCTTTACTTAGTAGCTTGTCTTTTTTATTGCAATAAAAGTTCCCCCCCTAGTAATTTTTGGGGCTTCTAATTTACTATTTAATTTTAAACTTAGTTACCCCTATTATTAGCAGTACACATTTCACAGTCTATAGCTAAAACTATAGCTAAGCATAATATTTCATCAACCTGATCAGATATATTTAGTACATAGCTATCTCCCCAAGTAAACCATTCCTTGCTCACCGTCATAACAGCATATTCACCTTGATATAATGTATAATCATGGGCCCAAAAATCACCTGTTAACCTTAAGTCAGTTCCATCTAGATAATAATTTTGATTAATAAAAGTAAATTTTTTTATCAAATCTCCAATTACCATGCCATTTATGATAATTTCAAACTTAGGCATAAAGGTAAAGAGTTTCTGCCTTATATAGCCCACTTCCCTATGACTTTTATCATAAATATGAAGTTTATGACCCATGGAAAACATTTCACCTTCAACGAAATATTTATCTTCCTCTTTTTCATCTTTAACTATAAATCTATCAGTAAATGAAAATACTTTTTGCTTAATATATAATTTCATAGCTTCCTCCGTCATATATACTCATTATTAATATTATCTCATAAATTTTAGAACATTAATACAAATTTATGTAATTATATATCCAATTATTTTAATATGTTATTACTAATAAAATTATTTAGATTATATTTATAGATAAATGTTCAATAATATTTAATAATTTCTATAATATTTTAAAAATAATTCGATTAATAAGAAAATATTTTATTTTAAATGTAAAAAGAATGTTTCCCATGATATAATAATATCGTAATTTAATATAGGAGGGAAATTTATGTCTGAAAAAAAGGATAAACAAATTCTTTGGTACACCTTAGCTTTTATGGCATTCTCAACAGTATGGGGTTTTGGTAATGTTATTAACGGCTTCTCTGAGTACAATGGACTTAAAGCAATTGTATCTTGGGTATTAATTTTTACTATTTATTTTGTACCTTATGCACTTATGGTAGGTGAATTAGGCTCTGCATTTAAAAACTCTGGTGGTGGAGTTAGTTCTTGGATTCATGAAACCATAGGACCAAGAATTGCATACTATGCTGGATGGACATACTGGGTAGTTCATATGCCTTATATTTCACAAAAACCATCTGGTTTTATGATTTCAGCTAGCTGGGCAATTTTCCAAGATAAACGAATCAGTAGTATGAATACAACTCTATTACAATTATCTTGCTTAGTAGTATTTTTAATTGCATTATATATTGCATCAAAGGGATTAAATCCATTAAAAAAGATAGCTACCTTTGCAGGAACATCTATGTTCGTAATGTCTATTCTATTTATCATCTTAATGTTAGCAGCTCCAGCAATTACAGATGCTAATCTAAATGCTATAGATTGGTCATTTAAAACTTTTATGCCTACATTTGATGTTAAATTCTTTACCAGCTTATCAATCTTAGTCTTTGCTGTTGGTGGATGTGAGAAAATATCACCTTATGTTAACCAAGTTAAAGACCCTGAAACTGGTTTTTCAAAAGGTATGATTGCATTAGCAATTATGGTTGCAGTATGTGCAATTTTAGGAACTATATCATTAGGTATGATGTTTGATTCAAATAATGTTCCTAAAGACTTAATGACTAATGGTGCATATTATGCTTTCCAGAAGTTAGGCCAATACTATCACATAGGAAATACTTTCGTAATTATTTATGCTATTACAAATCTAATTGGACAATTTGCAGTACTTATAATATCAATCGATGCACCTTTACGTATGTTACTTAATAGTGCTGACAGAGAATTCATACCTGAAAAAATGTTTGTACAAAACAAATATGGTGCTTATACAAACGGACATAAACTTATATTAGTTATTGTTTCAATTTTAATAATTCTACCTGCTTTTGGTATAGGAAGTGTAGATGAATTAGTAAAATGGTTAGTAAAACTAAATGCTATATGTATGCCTCTACGTTATTTATGGGTATTTGTTGCATATATAGCTTTAAAGAAGGCAGGAGAAAAATTCAATCCTGAATACAAATTTGTGAAAAATAAAACACTAGGTATTATTATCGGAGCATGGTGTTTTGCATTTACCGCTTTCGCATGTATTGGTGGTATATACTCTACAGATCCATTCCAATTAGTACTTAATATTGTTACGCCATTCTTCTTAATAGGTTTAGGATTAATTCTTCCATATATTGCGAAGAAAACTAATCATTAATTTTATGGTTAAATAGTACAAGCATATAAAAATAGGACTGAATAAAGATATTTTATCTTCATTCAGTCCTTTATTTTTATCTCTATTTTATGCCTTTAGCTTTTAATTTTTCAAGCATATCTGCTGTCATCTTAGCTAAGTCATATTCAGCTTTAAAGCCCCACTCTTCTTTAGCAGCAGATGGGTCTATTGAATCTGGCCAAGTGTTTGCAATTCCTTGTCTTACTGGGTCTACATCATAAGACATTTCAAATTCTGGAATATGCTTTCTAATTTCTGCAGCTATTTGCTCTGGTTCAAAGCTCATTGCAGTTATATTAAATGCATTTCTGTGCTTTAATTTACTTGGATCAGCTTCCATTAAAGTGATTATTGCATTTATAGCATCTGGCATATACATCATATCCATGTAAGTTCCTTTACCTATGAAAGAAGTATACTTACCAGCTTTTAATGCTTCATAATAAATATCAACTGCATAATCTGTAGTTCCACCGCCTGGTAATGCTACATAAGAAATAAGCCCTGGGAATCTTACACCTCTTGTATCTACACCATACTTAGAGTGGTAGTAATCACATAATAACTCTCCAGAAACCTTAGTTACACCATACATAGTGTTTGGTCTTTGAATAGTATCTTGTGGAGTATTTACCTTAGGTGTAGATGGTCCAAATGCACCTATTGAACTTGGAGTAAAGAATTTACAATTTAATTCTCTAGCAACTTCTAAAGCGTTTACAAGACCACCCATGTTAATAGTCCATGCAAGTTGTGGTTTTGCTTCTGCAACTGCTGATAAAAGTGCTGCAAGGTGAATAATAGTATCTACTTCATGTTTTTTAGCTATTGATAAGAATTCGTCATAGTTTGTTACGTCTAAAGTTTCAAAAATTCCACCTTCAACGATTGGATTTCCTTCTGGTTTTCTTACATCCGTAGCTACTACATTATCTACTCCGTAAACTTCTCTTAATTTCGTTACTAATTCCGTACCAATTTGACCTAAGCATCCGCTAACTAATATTCTTTTCATATTGATTCTCCCTATCTAATGTTATTTAAATTTTATTTAAATGTTTTTTAGTTAAAATCTATAACCTTTAGAGGAGGGTATTCCTCCTCTACTTTTAATACAAATATTATTTTATTAAGCCCATTTCTCTTCCAACTTTTGCATATTTAGCAATAGCTTCATCTAACATTTCTTTTGTGTGAGCAGCTGATGGCATGTTTCTTACTCTAGCTGTTCCAAGTGGTACTGTTGGGAATACTATTGATTTAGCATATACACCCTCTTCATATAATCTTCTACTGAATTCTTGAGCCTCAGCAGCCTCTCCAATTATGCATGGAGTTATAGGTGTTTCACTATGTCCAATATCAAATCCTAATTCTTTTAAGCCCTTTTTAAGGTAATTTCCATTTTCCCATAATCTATCATGAAGTTCCGTACTTTCAGTTAATATATTTACAGCCTCTATACAAGCTCCTGCTGCTGCTGGAGTTAATGATGTAGAGAATAGGAATGGTCTACCTCTAACTTTTAACCAGTCGATAAGGTCTTTAGATCCTGCTACATATCCTCCAACTACACCGATAGCTTTAGAAAGTGTTCCTATTTGGAAATCTATTTTGTCTGATAATCCAAAGTGGTGAACTGTTCCAGCACCTTTTCCTAGTACCCCAGAACCGTGAGCATCATCAACGTAAGTGATTAAATCAAACTCTTCTGCAATCTCAACAATTTCAGGAAGTTTTGCAACATCTCCATCCATTGAGAATACACCATCAGTGATTACCATTATTTTTTCATATAATCCTGATTCTTTTGCTTCTTTAGCCTTTGCTCTTAAATCATCCATATCAGAGTGTTCAACTCTTATGATTTTAGCTCCTGATAATCTACATCCATCTATAATTGAAGCATGATTTAATGCATCTGAAAGTATTGCATCTTTTTTGTTCATTACAGCAGATATTGCTGCCATATTACAGTTAAATCCTGATTGGAAAGCTATTGCAGCTTCAGTGTGCTTAAATGCTGCTAACTTCTTCTCTAATTCTATATGTATGTCTAATGTTCCATTTATTGTTCTAACAGCACCAGCACCTACACCGTACTTTTCTGTAGCTTTGATTGAAGCATCAATCATTCTCTTGTTAGTGGCAAGTCCTAGATAGTTGTTTGAAGATAGATTTATTAGCTTCTTTCCTTCTATTTCTATCACAGGTCCATTTTGTCCTGTAATAACATTAATTTCATTATAAAGCCCTTTACTTTTAAGGTCCTCTAAATTAGTTTTAAGGAAATTGTTTAAAGATTTGCTTCCCATTTGATTACCTCCATTTAAATTATATTAAATAAAATTTACTATACATGCTAATATATTAATAACACATATAAGTATATTTATACTCCATAATAATATTTTTTAACACTTACCTTTATAAATCAGCTACTTATACTTTCCCTTTACATAATTAGAATATCATCTACTATAAGTTTTTCAATGAATCCTTATTTATATACACCTCTATATTTTTCTGGTAAAAGAGCAGCTATAGATTTCATAACTTCCAACATAGCTCTTTCATTATATTCATTCTTATCTTCTTCTTTAAGTTTTTCAGGTAAATATATAGGTTCTCCAAACCTTACAGTAACTTGAGCTGTTTGGAAGTTTTCTTCTCCCATATCACCATCATTTATAGGTAAAAATTCTTCTGTGCCTGCTAAACCAATTGGAATTATCTTAGCCTTAGATAACTTAGCCATTAGAAGAAATCCCTTCTTACCTTCTATCATTGAACCACTTCTACTTCTTGTTCCCTCTGGAAATATCATAATATTTTCTCCAGCTCTAAGTTTCTTTACAATTTTACTAATGGCATCCTTATCTGCAGAATTAGGTTTAATTGCTATGGTCTTTATAAACTTAAATCCATTCTTAGTAAAATCGTTATTGGAAAGCTTTACTCCCGCAATGAATGTGGGGTCAAAGTCTTTTAATAGTTCGTTAAGTATTAGCCCATCAGCATTACTTAAGTGGTTACATATAAATATTATTGGGCCCTTTATACCTTTAATTTTTTCGTAGCCTTCAACTTTCATATTAGCATACTTTTTTATTGATGTCTTTACATAACTTCTTGCTAGTTTTCCAGAAAGACTCTCCGGTAATTTATTTAAAATTTTTGTTAATATATCTCTTTTCATAGAAATCTCCTTTATACCTAAGACTTACCTCCATACTACTTCTTGAATAATCTGTTATAATACTCCTTTATGTATGGTGAGTTAATACTCTCTTCTATATTATCTCTATCTTCATTATACCTCAAATAATAATTGATAAGCCCATTTCTTATTAATAAATTCTTTCCACGCCATCCACAAGAATGCATGATATACTTTTCTTTAAAGTTTTTATTATCAAGATTTATAAGCTCTAATAAATCAACCTTTTCCATATACTCCTTAGGTAGAAATTCTTTAATAGGTGAAACTTCCACATTTAAATTATGTGGACATACTTTTTGACAATTGTCACACCCAAAAATCTTGCCTTTAACCATATTTAATTCTTCATTATTTAAGTGCTTTTTTTGAGTTAAATAAGAAACACATTGTGAAGAATTAAACTTTTTAACATCTTCTATTATAACATTTGTTGGGCATTTTTCCACACATAAATTGCACCCTTTACAGCCATATTTTTTTGATTTATCCCCTTGTAGCTTAAGATTTGTTATTATTTCTCCTAAAAATACATAGGAGCCATACTTTTCCGTAATAAGAGTATTATTCTTCCCTATAAATCCAACTCCACTTATAGCTGCGATATATCTCTCTGGTAATGGGTTACTATCTACAAACCATTTAGCCTCTCCTCCTAAGGATTCTATATAATCACATATTTCCTTTAAATATTTTTCTACTACCCTGTGATAATCTAGTCCCCTTGTATATAGAGAAAATTTATCTCCTTCTCCTTTATCATGATGATAATAAGGAAAAGCTATTGATATAATAGTTTCTCCATTTTCCATTAAAAGCTTTGGATTAATCTTTTTTTCTATCTCTTCCTCTTCAAACTCATTAAAAAGATTATTTTCTTTTCTATCTATGAAAAATTCCTCTAGTTCATTAAATCTTCTACACTCTGTAAACCCAATAGTATCTAAAGAAAGTTTCTTTGCATAGTTTATTATTTTCTGTTTTTTATCTATATATTCTTCCATTGATTTATATATTTCCTACTTTCTCTTTTACATATATCCTATTCATACATTAGTTTCACCTTTCGATGATGTAGAGGTTACTTTTTTCTCTTTTACATATATCCTATCCATATCCTGAGCTCATTATTAGTTTACCCTTGCTCTATTGTACTCCACACAAATACTCTGCTACGTACTTAGCTGCTAATTTTCCTTGATTCATAACCTTCTCCACATTAGTATACCCATCAACCACTGCACCACAAGCAAATATTCCTTTCATTGAGGTCTCCATTTTATCCGAAATAAATATACCACCCTTTTCTTTCTCTATATCTATTCCCATTTTTTCTGCTATTGCAGTATCTGGTTTTAAGTTCATACATAGCACTAAAGTATCACAATCCACATATTTACTAGTTCCTTCAATAACATTATATTCTTCATCTAGATGTACGATATCTACACCAGTAACTCTATGGGTACCATATATCTTTACTACTCTATGGTTAAAGAGTACAGGAATATTAAAGTCTTCAACATATTCCTTAGCTTTATTACTTACAGCTCTAATAGCTCCACTGGTTTCTATCATACTTATTACATTGGCTCCCTCTAAAACTAAAGTTCTCGCTGCAAGTATTCCTATATCATCTGAGCCTAATACAATGCATCTTTTTCCTGGTAATACACCTTTTCTATTAATATACTTTAGCGTTGAGCAAGCTGTGGTAATTCCGGCCAACCCATAACCCAATATGTTTTTATAACCAAAGGGTCTCTCCCTTGAGCCCATGGCAAGAATGATAGACTTAGCTTTTATAGTCTTTATTCCTTCCTTACTATTTACCATAACAACTTCTTTATTGTTTTTTATTTCCAAAACTGTAGTATCACACTTAATAATTATGCCTAAATTTAAGGCATCCTTTACTAATCCTGATATTAATTCAGGGGCAGCTAAATTTTCTTTTATACTCTTATAATAAAAACCTGCCTGAACACATGAAAGCATAGCTCCACCAGGTTCTATATCCCTATCTATTACAATAACCCTATTTACCCCTCTAGATTTGGCCTCTACCGCAGCCATAACTCCACTTACTCCTGCACCTATAACTATTAGGTCAAAAGCTTCCATGAAATCCCCTCCTATTCCCAAAGCGCTATAAAATCTACCTAGATTATTATACTATTATTCTTAGTATTTATCATTATTTTCTAAGTTTCTTCCATCTATTCAACCAAAATACCATAATAAAACTAAATACAATTACAATTGCTACCAGCACATTTCCCTGAGTTCTATTTCCACTTTCCATAGCAAAATATATTGCTATGGGTATAGTTTGAGTTTTTCCTGGTATATTACCGGCAACCATAAGGCTAGCTCCAAATTCACCTAAAGCTCTAGTGAATGCTAAAATAACTCCACTGATAATACTGTCAAAAGCCATAGGTAATACTATATGAAAAAATATATAGCTATCACTGGCACCAAATATTCTAGCTGCCTCTATACATGTAATATCTACGTTTAAAAAACCAGCCTTAGCACTTTCATACATTAATGGCAATGCCACAATTGCAGCTCCAATGGCAGCACCTTGCCACGTAAATACTAAAGTACCTCCAAATACAGCTTCAGTAAGCTTTCCTAAAGGACCATTTTTACCCATGACTATTAACATTCCATACCCTACTACTGTAGGCGGAAGACACATAGGCAATAGTATTATTGTTTCTAATACTGACTTCCCCTTAAAACTATATCTACAAAATATCCATGCTAATGCTATACCAAAAATAATAACTATCCCTGTGGCAACAAAAGCTACTTTAAGCGAAATTATCACTGGTGTTAATATGGACTCCATCATATATTTATCATCCTCATCTTATATTGTTTAGAATATATACTATAGGAATTCTATTTTGTATAACATGTATAATTTATAAGCTTCATCAGGCAATTGTTTCCTATGAAGCTTATAAATTATCCTTATTTAATGATTAATTAACCTTAAAACCATATCTTTCCAGTATTTTCTTACTTTCACTAGTAGCTAAGAAATCAAAAAAACTTTTAGCCTCATCTTTAACTTCAGAAGTTTTTATTACCCCTCCTGGGTATATGATCTTTTTATGACTTGATGTATCAAAAGTAGTGACCACAACAGAATTTTTTATATTAACTGTATCAGATTTATAAACAATACCACAAGCTGCTTCACCACTTTCTACATAACTAACAACTTGTTTAACATCCTTGGCAAAAACAATGTTATTCTCTATGACATCCCACTTATTATAGTGAATTAAAGCTTCCTCAGCATATTGTCCTGCGGGTACAGAGCCTATTTCGCCTAAAGCTATATGTCCATCTATGTTATCTAAATCATCTAGCTCTTTTATTTTATCTTTATACTCATTATTAACAATTAAAACAAGTTCATTTTCTACTATGTCTTTCTTACTTCCACTTTCTATAAGTTTCTTATCCTCTAGAGCTTTAAATTGCTTTTCTCCTGCAGACATAAATATATCTACCGGTGCCCCTTCCTCAATTTGTTTTTGAAGTGCTCCTGATGCCCCAAAGTTAAAAGTTAAAGTTATATTATGTTTTTCTTCATAGACCTTTTTAATTTCCTCCATGGATTCTTTAAGACTTGCCGCTGCTGAGATTATTATTTCTTTTTTTTCTCCCCTATTATTAGTTTCTTCCTTATTAGCTTGTCCATTTGAACATCCAACAATGGTCATAGCTAAAATTGTAATTACTATTATACTTCTTAACTTTTTCAAACCACTCCCACCTTTTTCCATAATTATGTATTAATTATACATCTTATTGTGTAGCTTTAAAATACATTTTAACCATTTTATTACTATTGTTAAAAGTTCTTTTATACTCATATAGAATAGTCTGATTTTTTAAGATTGAGTTTAAAGTCATATATTATACATAAAAAGAACATTCATAAACCGTTTTCTCAGCCTTGAATGTTCTTTTCTTATTTAAAACTTATATATTTTATACTATTAATTTAATTTGAATCTAATCTGAATTGTAAAGACTTCATCCTCTAAACTAGCAGAAACCTCATGTCCCATACTTTCTGTAAGTTTCTTTACAATAGTTAATCCAAGACCTGTATTTTGTCCTGTCCTCATTCTGTCTGCAGTAAAAAATCTATCAAAAACATGTTCTAAATCTTCCTGTGTAAAGTTTTCTACCCTATTACTAAAAGTAGAAATAATTACTCCATCTACTTGCCTTTGGCATATAGACATAGTTTTATTACCATGCTTTAAAGCGTTTTGAAATATGTTGGTAAAAATTCTAATTACAGCATTTTCATCAGCAATTATAGCTGGTAATTTTTCTTGTAGATCAACTTCTACTTCAAAGTCTTTATCAACAAAATCATTATAAAAAGCTGCTACAATTTCACGCAATAAACTTTCAACATTAACCTTTTTAAATTCTAGGTCATATTCATTAGCTTCTAATCTAGATAAATCATAAAAGCTAGTAATAAGATTTTGCAACACCTTAGAGCGTTTTTCTATAATATCTAAGTACTCCTGTTTTTCTTCTTCACTAGTAGACTCATCCCTAATTAGCTGTACATAGCCTAGAATAGATGTAAGAGGAGTTCTTAAATCATGAGATATATTAGCAATTTGCTTTCTTAATTCACTTTCACTCTTTTCATGGGCAATTCTATCATTTTGACTTTTTTCTAATATAAAATTAATTTCACCTATCATCTCTTCAATATTTTTATTAGGGGCTGCTAATTTTAATTGTTCATTGGTTTTTATATTCTTAAGCTTCTTCAATTCCTTATTTATATTGTTTATATTATAGCGATTTAGTAAAAAGAGCACTATAAATAATGCTGCTATACCACCAAATAAAATAGTTATATATATCATTTAATGCTCCTCCCAAGACTTACGCCCTAAATATATTTCTTCAAATAACGAAACCCTCTTAACCCCCATAAACAGAACAAATAGTTAACTATTTTATCTCTCTTCTTCTAAAGGAAATAATTCCTATAACAGTTATTAAAGTGATGTATACTATACCTAGCACATAAAATTTTGTAATATCATCAGAAAGAATCCTGTCTTGACCTACTATGAGTTTAATGTTGTAAGAAACTAAATATGATTGTATTTTTGCAAATATAGGTTTATAGTAACCTAGAAGCTTAATTATTCCTGGAAATATAGCTACTACCCCTAGATAAGCAAAGGCAAATATATTATTATTCTTAATATTAAAAGCAAGTAAATTTGCAATAGCAATTCCTGTTAACCAAAGTGGGAATACAGCAATGAGTTTGTTACCAAAATTACCAAGTGTTTCTGCCATAGATGCTCCACCTAAACCAAGACATATATAAGAACTTAATATTAACACAGTAGCAACTATAATTAAAGATACTGTGGCTACAATCACTTCTACAACAAATTTTCCTAAATATATTTTTGTTCTATTAATCCCAAAGGATACTGTATTTTTTAAAGTTTGATGCTTATGCTCATCTGAAAATACAATATCTACAATCATAATTACAGAATAATAAATTAGTGTAAAAAGACCTGTTGAAATCATTAGCATATCTGGCATTGTTATTCTGTTAACTGCTGCTTGGTCTTTCATAAACCATAATGCTAATACATTAACTAGAATACATATCAATGAAGAAGTTCCAACTAAAACATAAGGATATTTACGATGAGTAGTTCTATATAATTCACTTTTTATATAATTAAGCATTGATAACACCTCCAACTAATGAAACAAAGTATTCTTCTAAATTGGTTCCCTTTATATTCATAGAATTTAACTCTACCCCATTTTTAACAATTGTACTGCTTACCTTAGAAGGTGTATCTTTAAATTTATAAATTCGAATTATGTTATTAGGTAATACCTCATATTCATGACAATTTAGTTTATCCTCTAACAGTACTGCTGCCTTCTCAGCATTATCTACTGATATCTCTAAACATTCCTTACACTTCTCCTTAAGTTCTTCTGCAGAAATCTGTTCTACCATCTTCCCTCTCTCAATAAAGCCATACTCCGTTGCTATACTAGCTAATTCACTTAGTATATGACTAGAAATTATTATGGTAATATTCTTCTCTTCATTTAGTTTTAAAAGAAGATTACGAATTTCAACAATCCCCATTGGATCAAGTCCATTTATTGGTTCATCTAAAACTAAAAAGTCCGGATTATTCATCATTGCAAGAGCTAACCCTAATCTCTGTTTCATACCTAAAGAAAAACTCTTAAATTTTTTCTTTTTAGTATCTTCAAGTCCTACATCTTTAAGTAATTGTTTTATGCATTCTGAACCAGCTATTCCTCTTTGAACTCTATAATACTCAAGATTTTCCTCCGCCGTTAAATATGGAAAAAAACTTGGAGTTTCAATCATTGCTCCTATTCTTTTTCTTGAAATCTCTAAACCTTTTTCCGTAGTTTCTGAGAATAATTGTATCTCACCACTAGTTATCATAGTTTGGCCTGCAATCATCCTTAATAAAGTAGTTTTACCAGCACCATTTTTTCCTACCAATCCATATATTGAGCCTTTTTTTATATTTATATTAGTATCCTTTACTGCCTCAAATTTTCCGTAGGATTTACTTAAATTTCTCGTAATCAATATACTTTCTTCCATAAATCTCACCCTTCCCTTTTCTCATTGTCTTTATTATAAAATTCAAAACTCAATAAACACTTAAGAAAAGTTAAAGAAATCATAAAGTTTATTCAGCCATAGTAAACCCTATACCCCAAATAGTTTTTATATACTCTGTATCCTTATCTAATTTTGATATCTTAGATCTAATATTGCTAATATGAACATTTACAGTATTATCTTCTCCATAGAACTCTTCATTCCATATATTCTTATACAAGTTTTCTCTAGTAAATACTTTTTTAGGATGAGTTAGTAAAAGCTCTAGTATAGAAAACTCTCTTACCGTTAGTGTAAGGTCATTTCCATTCACTGTGACCTTCATAGCTTCCTTATCCAGCTGTAAATTCTTATAAGCTAAGACCTGCCCCTTATCCTCTGAACTACTAAATCTTTTATATCTTCTTAGTTGGGCTTCTACTCTTGCAGTAACTTCACTTATCTCAAAGGGTTTAGTAATATAGTCATCTGCCCCTAATTTCAGCAGCTTTACCTTATCTGAAATCTCAGTTTTTGCAGAGATAATAATAATTGGCATAGTTTTTGATTTTCTGATTTCTCCTATCAACTCTTCTCCAGTTAATCCTGGTAACATTAAATCTAAAAGAATCAAATCATAATTATACATGTTAATGCACATTCTAGCTTCACTACCTGAATATGCACTGCTCACTTCATAATCTTGCTTTTTAAGAATTTTGCATAGTAATCCATTTATATCTACATCATCTTCTACTACTAAAATAGATATTCTTTCTTCCATATATAACACCCCTCTTTATTAGTATCGTAATGGAACTTACATATATATTCTCTATATACTTTATATCACATAATTAACTATAGATAAACAGAGTAAAAAAGAACCTATCCTGTTTCAGATAGATTCTTTCTATTTATTCACATTCATATACAAGAATGCTTTCGTTACCCTGAATTTTAAATATCTTTTCAATATCTTCAGTTATCATATTGTTTATATCTCTGTCTGTAATAAATTTAACCCCAATTCCACAGTTAGAGCTAAGTCTTCTTGGAACTGGCATAGTTTCATTAGTAATTTCAATACTATCTAAATATCTGTGATATTTTATAGCACCTGAATGGGTGAAAAAAACTCCAATATACTGCATTCTATTTAACTGCCTTTATTAGAAAATCTTCTTCTACTTCTGTAACTACAGCATTTAAACCTGCATTTTTAATAAACCTTGAAACATTTTCCTTAGCCACATTATTATCAACTAATATTTCAAATCCATCTTTGTTTGCACTTAATGCTTTTTTAGCCATTAAAACTGGTTGAGGACAACTCATTCCCCTTGCATCTACCTTAACCAATAGAAACACCACCTTTGCTATCAGCTTTACTCTTACTTATGTTAAATGATTTATTCATACAGAAATAAGAAATCCCTAATAATATTGCTATTCCTATAAATATTGCAATCTTTCCATTGCCAGTAGGACCTTCTCCTGAAGATGCTAATTTGAAGTTATGAGCAAAAGCTGCTCCAACAATCATTCCCATTACTGTGATTGCAGAATCTGCATTTCCTTCCCCAGCAAGTATTAATTGTCTTAATGGGCATCCTCCTAAAAGTACTGAACCCCAACCTGCAACTAACATACCCATAAAGTTCCATAGTGCATCATTATGAGCTATAGGTTGTTCAACAAAGCCTAGTTTGAAATCTCCTAGAACTAAGTTTCCTATTAATGTTACTACAAATATTGATACAAATCCCCACATTAAATAACTATCTTTAAACATGATTAAATCCCTAATTCCACCTACCATGCAAAGTCTTGTTCTTTGTGCTACAATTCCTATAATAAGTCCTGCTGCTAAAGCGAACCATATAGGTGCATGCATAGAACCTGGACCCTTTGCACTAAAGAATATAAATGCTGGAGCAGATATTAATAATATTAATAGCATTATTGCTATCACTGGCATTGCATACCCTTCAGCTGTAGTTAAATTATAATTTCTCTTTAAAGTAAAGCCTCTGTTTAAAAATTGAATTCCAACAAATATCCCTGCTGCAAATCCAAGTAAGCCCACTATAGCATTTAAGTCTCCACCAGCAATTCTAAGTACCATTCTAAGTGGACATCCTAAGAATACTAGAGCACCAATCATAACTATAGCACCAAGAATAAATCTTAAGAATGGTGAAGAACCACCCTTTACTTTGAATTCCTTTGTAAATAGTGCAATTATAAATGCCCCCAAAACTATACCAATTACTTCTGGTCTTATATACTGTACAACTTCAGCTCTATGTAGTCCTACAGCACCTGCTATGTCTCTTAAGAAACATGCTATACAAGCACCCATGTTTTTAGGATTCCCTAAATACACCAAAGCTACAGATAATAGACCAATGATTCCACCAGCAAAAATTATACCTCTTTTTTCTTTCACCGTTTATCCCCCCATATATTTGATAAATATAATAAATTTTGATAATACTTCATCCAAAGTAAATTTTAACATATATTTATATTTTTATTAAATTTTTATTACGAATAGATGAACGACCATCTATTGGTTTTTTTAATGCTTATGTAACCCTAGTATATAAAATCTTTATATTTAATTCTCTATGATATAATAATCTAGGAAAAAATGTTTATTTTAAAACTTTAATTAGATATAAGATATAGATTTTAGGAGGTAATTATGAGAAAAGTATATTTAGATAATGGTGCTACATCCTTTCCTAAGCCTAATTCTGTAGCTGAAGCTATGACAAATTATATTGTTAATGTAGGTGGAAATGTAAATAGGGGTAGTTATGATAGCTCCTTTAATGCAGAAAACATAGTCTATGAAACTAGAGAACTACTCTGTGAACTATTTAATTTTTCAAAACCTGAAAATGTAATTTTTACTAGCAATATAACTCATAGTCTTAATGTTATTTTAAAAGGATTTTTAAAGGCTGGTGACCATGTGATTACTTCTTCTATGGAACATAATGCAGTACTTCGCCCTTTAAACGCCTTACAAAGTAAAGGTATAGAGCACTCTGTAGTACCTTGTAATTCCCTAGGACAGTTAAATCCATCTGATTTACATAAATATCTTAAGCCTAATACTAAAGCTGTAGTAATGACTCATAGCTCTAATGTATGTGGAACTATTATGCCCTTTGAAGAAATAGGACAGTTCTGCAAGGCAAACAATATTTGCTTCATTGCAGACACAGCACAAACAGCTGGATCAATTCCAATAGATATGAAGAAAATGAATATAGACGTTTTATGTTTTACTGGTCATAAGGGACTTCTTGGACCTCAAGGTATAGGTGGGTTTTTGATAAAAGATGAATTAGCTAAAATAACTACTCCTCTTATAGAAGGTGGTACTGGTAGCTTCTCTGAATATGAAATTCAACCTGATTACATGCCTGATAAATTTGAAGGTGGTACTCCAAATATACCTGGAATATTTGGCTTAAATGCAGCCTTAAAATATCTAAAGGAAAAAGGACTTAGTAGTATAAAAGACCATGAAATGAAATTAACTAAACTATTTTTAGATAACATTAAGGATATAAAAGAAATTAAAATTCTGGGACTACCCTCTGCTGAAAATAGGACTTCTGTAGTATCCATTGATTTTCCTAAGGGTGATAATGGTCAAATATCCCATATGCTATCCAAAAACCACGGCATATCTGTGAGATGTGGGCTTCATTGTGCACCATCAGCTCATAAGACCTTAGGCACTTTTCCTAACGGAACAGTAAGATTCGCCTTTGGCTCCTTTAACACTGAAACTGATGTATCATATGCTGTTAATGCTATTAAAGAAGTAATTGCTTCATCAGATAATAACACTCTATGTTTTTAACAAACCAGATAAGTTATACAAAAGTATAAAACAAGTTATCATGTATATCCATAGTGCAATAATAATATATATTATTATGGTTAACCTAAATTTAACTTAACTCATCTTTAAATTTACAAGTGTTAGACATATAATTTATTTATTTAGTATATGTAATAAAACATAGATATTTGAGGTGCCTATATGGATTTTGTAAATGATTTTTTAAATACAATAATAACTACTATACAAGGATTTGGATATCCTGGTGTATTCCTAGCAGTATTTTTAGAATATTCCTGTTTCCCATTGCCTAGTGAAGTACTGTTACCTTTTATAGGTCTTTTAGCTTCTTATGGTAACTTTAGCTTTATTGGAGTTATTCTTCTTAGTACTGGGGCAGGATTAATTGGTTCAACTCTTTGCTATACCATTGGATACTTTGGAGGTTCTCCTATAATAAATTGGCTTTGTAGTAAATCATCTGGTGCAAAAAAGAGTTTCAATAAGTTAGATTTATTCATTGATAAGTATGGAAAACCTGCTGTGTTTCTAAGTAGATTATTCCCTTTAACTAGAACTTATATATCTCTAGCTGTAGGAGCTGTAAAAATGAGTTATTCTCAATTTATATTATACTCCCTTGGAGGTATAACTATTTGGAACATAATTCTTATATCTTTAGGATATTTTTTAGGTGAAAATACTGACCTAATTCAAAAGATTTTAAAAGATTATTCTATTGTAGCTATAGCTATTCTAGTAATTTGTTTTGGATTCTTAGCTTATAAATTTATGAAAAAAAGAAAGAATTCCTTGGAGTAATTTTAAAGAGGCTATGTGAAAATAATTATTCTCATAGCCTCTTTTTAGATTAATTAATAATTTTTAATACTTAATTCCATCCCAATACATGGTTTCTTGAACAACAGTTTTATCAGAAAGCTTAACTCCCTCCATTGCCCACTTTTTAAATTCTGGGAAGCCTGTTCTATCTACAATATATCCTATATGTTCCTTACCACCTGGTGCATCCTTATCTATATACTCCTTAACATAGCTGTAGGTGTTACAGATTATTTTTATTATACTCTCTTCGTCTACCCAAGCTATAAAATCCTTAGCTAAACGTGGATTTTTCTTTCCTGTTCTACCTAAAAGTACAAGCTTATAATATTTTTCTCTGCTTCTAGTCCATGCATCAGTTGGACATGCTATTACACACTCTCCACACCCTATACACTTCTTATGATCACGCTGGATTTTGTAGTTATTCATGGTTAATGCTCCAGTGGACTTCTTTGTACATGCTCTTACACAAGCTCCACAGGATACACATTTATTCATATCATATTGAGGTTCCGTCATCCCTATTATTCCAAAATCATTTAGTCTAACTTTTCCACAGTCATTAGAACATCCTGTTAAAGCTACTTTGAAGTGTAAATCATTGGGGAAGATGGCCTTTTCTATCTTCTTTGCAAATTCCGTTGTATTGTAATTAGCATATGGACAGATATTGTTTCCTACACAGGCAGATATATTTCTAGTTCCAGCTGCAGAGTAACCCTTTCCTTCATCTCTTTGATTAATTTCTAATCCTTCAATGATTGGTTGCAATAATTCATTTACTTTATCCATATCTTCAAAGCTAATACCTGGTACTTCAAAGCCTTGCCTCATAGTAATGTTTACAGTTCCATCACCGTATTTTTCTGCAATCTCTTGAATCATGGCTAAATATTTAGCATCCATCTTTCCCCCTGGAACACGAATTCTTGATGCTGTATATCCCCTTCTTTTTGTAACCCTAAATGCATTCTTTTTTAGGTTTTTAGTATTTATATCCATGTAATTCACCTCCAATTAATCTATTAACTCTTTGCCCTTTGTATAGTTAAACACAGGTCCATCTAGGCATATATACGTATCATCTATCTTACAATGTCCACATTTTCCAATACCACAGCACATTTTTATCTCTTGAGAAATCCAAATATTTTTTTCTGGAATTCCTCTTTTTAAGAATTCTGCCACAGTAAATTTCATCATAATTGGTGGTCCTACTACAACTACTTGTACATCATTAATATCATCTATCTTCATATCTGGAATGTACTTAGTCACCATTCCAACATTTCCTCCGTAGCTCTCCTCTGCCTTATCTACAGTAAGAATTAATTCCATGGTGTTATCCCATCTCTTAATATCTTCTTTAAATAAAACATCTTCAGGAGATTTAAATCCACAAATTAGAGAAAACTTTTTAGCATCCTGTGGATTATTACCAAAATAGTCCACAATTCCTCTTACTGGAGAAAGTCCTGTACCTCCAGCTACTACAATAACTTCATGCCCTTTATAATTATCTATATCGAAACCATTTCCATAGGGTCCTCTTAAAAATAATTTATCACCTACATAGTTACTAAATATTTCATCAGTAACCTTTCCTACCTTACGTATTGTTAAATCAACAGTTCCTTCTCCAATACCACTTACTGATATAGGTGCTTCTCCATATTTAGGTATTGATACTTCAAAGAACTGTCCTGGTTTCACATCACCAATATAGCTCATTCTAAAGGTATACTCAATTTCTGTATGCTTTATTACTTCCTTTATTTCTGAAATAAAAGGTATATATTCATTCTTATTCATCTATTTCACCTCATCACATGCTGATTGCAATTTATTAATACAGTTACTAAATGAAATGTATTCTGGGCATATATCATCACATCTACCACAGCCTACACACATATGGTAACCCCATTTTTTCTTGTAATCATATACTTTGTGTAGCACCTTAAAACGCATTCTTTGACCCTTATTTTGTCTGAAGCTATGTCCTCCAGCCATATCAGTAAATCCATCAACTTGACAGGAAGACCATACTCTTCTACGTTCTCCTACATTTTTATTATCTTGATAGAAAATATCTTGCATAGTGAAGCAAGTACATGTAGGACAGACAAAATTACAACGACCACAAGCAATGCATCTTTGATTATATTCCTCCCACATGGTGGATTTCATAACATCTAGACTAAGTTCTTCTGGAATGTTAACGGTAACATTATTTTCAGAAATAAATTTAGGTTCTACCTCTAAAGTCTCAGCCTCTTTTTTCTCTAATAAAATGTCAAAAGTTTCACATTTACTATCAAAGTAAACTTCATGATTTTCTAACCTAATGTATCCATCATAATTATTTGATTTATTAGTTCCCATATCTACACAGAAACAATTTTCAAAGGTTCTTTCACACCCCATCAATATGAATTTTGTATTCTCTCTAAGTCTTTTGTAATAGTAATCTTCAAAGCCATTTCTTAAGTATATATCATCCATTCTTTTTACAGCATGTAAGTCGCAACTTCTTAAAAACACTATTGACCCTTTAGATTTAGGGGCTGCTTCCCTTACTTCATCTTCAGTGAAATAAAGTAGAGTTTCAGATTGTGGTAATAACACTTCCTTAAAGGAAAAATGAGATTTTTCATCAAATACTATATCTTCAACCTTTGATATTTGCCCATATCTAACTCTGTCTGTATCGGAAAAGTTTGCACCACCTTTAATTAGTATAGGAGCATATATTATATACTCTGATGAAAGCTCTTTTAAAATTTCATTGAATTTTTCTAAATATAATTTGTAACCCATAATTCACCTCTAATTTACTTTTTTTCTTGATATAATGTAGTATGGAAGAGCTACGAAGAAAATACCTCCAACCATATTACCAAGTGTTACAACTAAAATATTATATATATATCCACCTATGGTGACATAAGCATCAAAAGGTGATAATAAACCTATTGTTAATACTGTCATATTAGCGATACTGTGCTCAAATCCTACTGTAATAAAAATAAATAAGCACCAAAATATCATAATTAATTTTGCTACTTCTTCTTTGCATTTAAATCCACACCAAACTGCTAAACACACTAATATATTGCAAAATACTCCACGGAAAAATAATGGTATAAGTGGTATTGTCATTTTTATTTCTGATGCCTTTGCAATGTATTCACCGACACTACCTGTAGCCAAACCTGATAATTTAAACATTACTCCTGCTATAATTGAACCTAGTAGATTTCCTAAAAAACATACTAACCATAGCTTCATAGTACCCTTCCATGGTACATCCTTATTTAAGGATGCTGATGCTAGTACAAAGTTATTTCCTGTAAATAATTCTCCCCCTGCCATTATAACTAGACTCAATGCTCCACCAAAAGCTAATCCCATAACAATTTTTACAGCACCTGAACCTGCTGATGTCAGTTGACCTCCTATGGTAAAGATAAGAATAGAACCTAATCCTATAAATAATCCTGCCAACATAGAAGAAATAAAATATCCTATAGGGTTTTCATTTAACAATTGCATCTTTGTTTTACCAGCTGCACATACTTTGTTAAAATCTCCACAAACCATAATAAATCCCTTCCCTCTTTTATAATTATAGCTTCATTATAGGCTTATAAAATTTAAAGCACCGTGATAAAAATCACGGTGCTTTAAAATATTCTAAAAGTTTTTCTTTATTTTTTATTATAAATTTTTTATTATTGTATTCAATTAACCCCAATTCACTAAGTTCTTTACATGCCCTTGATATGGTCTCCCTTTGTGCTCCAAATAAGTCTGCTAGATAGGTTATACTAATCTCCATGTCTATTAATATACCATTGTCATTAGCTACTCCATAATCCCTACCTAGTTTCCAAAGCTTTGATGCAACTCTCTTTCCCATATTTAAAACTCCAGTAGTATTTTTAAATTGTCTATACATTCTTCTTACTTTTAAAGATAAAGATGACAGTACCATTTTTGTAAACTCAAAGTCTGATTCCATGACTTGTAAAAGCTCCACGGTGTTACAATACATTATTTGAGAGTCCTCTATGGTCTCACAATTTATAGATGCAGTAGAACTTTGTAATATAACTTCATTTATAAGCTCACCTGGCCCCAATATAAATATAACCTTTTTTTGACCCTTTTCATTGAACTTATATAATGATACCTTTCCCTTTAATACTATGTAGATATTATCTACAATATCCTTATCTCTAAATAATACCTTTCCCTTTTCATACCTAGTAACTCTAGTAATATTAGATAACTTTCTTAAAGTATTTTCATCTATGTTATTAAACCCTGGGAGCTCTTTTAAATCTTCTAAATTAACGTATCTCATTTTCTAAATTACCCCAATCATTTTTTTAATTAATTTCCTTCTATTTACTTCAGAAGGATTTTCCCTATTTTTTGTCCTTTTAAGTTCTATACTTTAATTTATATTTTTAACAGCCTCTATTATATAGTATATATCTTTAACCATATAAACTACAAAATTCTATATTAAATTAAGAAAGTTATCTAAAAAAATAAAAAGTATACCCAGCTTCTAAAGACACTTAGGTATACTCACCAAAATAATAAGAAATGTAATATATCCTACTATTATAACTATTCTTTTATATGACAAATGGAATTCTTCAAAGCCATAATAAATATTTCCTCTATAGCCTCTACTATTAATTCCATCCTTAATTTCTTTCCAACGTTTTAAAGTATTAATAAAAAGTAAAGCAGCAAGACTTCCTGAATCCTTAACCTTATTCTTAAAACCACCAAAGGCGCCTCTACATAACATACTCTTCCGTAATGTTTGAAATTCATCATCTATAAGTATTAAAAATCTCTCCATAGATTTTCCTATATCACAAATATCTCTAAGCCAACTTATCTTAGAGAATATATAAAATACATGATCTGTAGGTGTAGTTAAAGTTAAAAAACTAACGGATATCCCCCCAGACACCGCCTTTAATATAAGTATTAAAGTACTATACCATCCATAATCAAATACAAAGGTTATAGAAGAAACTAAAGCAAATAAAAAAGTTGCCTCTACAAAGTGCTTTACTATATGCATAGGATTCTTATAAACAATGTGAAGTACAAGAAAAAATATTATATTTATAACCAAAGGATAGCACCTAGTAGTAAAACTAAGTGCTATTATTGGTAATATACATAAAATTATTTTCTCTATAGGATGAATATTTGCTAATTTACTTAGCTTTGAATATGAAAGTACTGTCCTTAACATTCTTTCACTTTTCCACCTACATTAGTCTTAGCTCCCTTATTCTTTGAAGCTCCTTTTTTAACACCAATGTAATATCCTATGAATCCAGCCCCAATTGCTGCTTGTAAACAGAAAAGGAAGCTTTCAATTTCTCCTGATGGTGGTTCCCACATAGGCGCTGCCCAAGGCTCATAATCTCCATTTAATTCTTGGATTTTAACCTCAATTTCTCCATCGGCACCATTAAATTCACCATTTCTACCTAAGAATAAAGATCCTACCACAATTGCTATACATAATAAAATTAATCCTATATTTTTTTTCATATTATCTTACACCTCCAACTTCTAATAACTCCTCAGAGGCATGTTTTTCTATAAAGTCAAATATCATAACAGTTATTATTCCTTCTACTATAGCAAGTGGAACTTGAGTTATAGCAAATATTGATACAAACTTTATAAATGCCGCTGCAAATCCACCTGTAGTAGCTGGGAATGCAAGTCCAAGTTGAATGGATGTAACTAGGTATGTTGCTAAGTCCCCTAAAGTTGCTCCAAGGAATATTGCTAATTTTTTATTTTTATTTTTAAATACTTTATAAATTGCAAAGGCTACTATCGGTCCTGCAATACCCATTGATAAAACGTTAGCTCCTAAAGTTGTTAATCCTCCATGCGCTAGGAAAAGTGCTTGGAATAAAAGAACTACTATAGAAACCACAGACATAGCAAATGGTCCAAATATCATTGCTCCAAGACCTGTACCTGTTGGATGTGATGAACTTCCTGTAACAGAAGGTAATTTCATTGCTGATAATACAAAAGCAAAAGCCCCAATCAATGCTAATAGCATTTTTAAATCCTTGCTACTCATTGTTTTTTTTCTTATATCTCTAATTCCTAATGCTACAAATGGAATGCATGCTACAAAATAAAAAGCACACCAAGCCATTGGTAAAAACCCTTCTGCAATATGCATACCATAAGCTAATTTAGGCACTGTAAAGAATAGTGCTAATGCCCATATAAATACAAATGATTTTTTAGTAATACTTGATTTATTCATAATTTTTCCCCCTTATATTTAGTAAAAATGATTTAATTTAAATATAATACCGCTAGCAATGCTTATATTTAAATTTATATATACTTAACTGTAGCTAAATAATGTGATTATAAAGAATATACTTAACGTGCACTTTAAATATATTAGTATACAATCTATAACATAACTTTTTGTTTTGTATAATAAAAGTTACTCCCACCGTCACCCGAGTCTTTTATTACACTTTGAAATGTTACTAATAGTTTTTTTAGGCATCTAAAAATAAATAATAAGTCAAAGATGGGAAGTATATTTTGAGTTAGACAAGGAAACAGGTTCCGCAGATAGTAACACTATCTAAGGGTTCTGTTGACGCAGTATAACACAAAATAGACGAGCATTCTGACTTATTTATTTTTTGAAGATGCCTTATTGCTACAGATATAGTGACTTAATTTTTCTTCATCATTAAAGACAATGCCGTAATCCATGGTCTTTCTTTCTACTACAAAAACTTTAATTCCCATGTCTATGGCAGCCTTTATTTTTTCATAAGTTCCACCTTGTGGACCACTGTCCTTTGTTATTAAAGCCTTGCCATCATATTCTTTTATAAAGGCTTTATTTAGTTCATAGCCTATAGGTCCTTTTATGAATATCAAATCCTCTACTCTAACACCTAACGCAAATACTTCCTCCATAACTTTTAAAGAAGGTAGCACTCTATGAACTATTCTATTCTTAAGTTTTAACTCTAGTATCTTATCTATATTTCTACTTCCTGTAGTATTTAAAATACATCCATCTATATCTTTTAGGGCTTCTCCTAATTCTTCATAGGTTGGCACCTCTATTATCAAATCATTTTTAGGTAACGTATCTAAAGTACTTTGTCTTTCATACCTTACATACTCAATTCCCATATCCTTTGCTATCTTCATAGCTGTTCCACTTATTTGAACTGCATAGGGATGAGATGCATCTACAATTACCCTTACACCACTTTTCATAAATAATGTTTTTAACTCTTCATAAACTAAAGGTTTATCATTTAATATTTTATATTTATAATCCACTAAAAGCTCTCCACCATAGGTTGTAGCTGTGGATACTAAAATGTTATCTGTATATTTATTTAGATGGGAAAGAATTACCTTTCCCTCTGATGTACCTACTATTAAAGCTATCATTGTAATTCTCCCCCTTAATGTCTACTTGTTTTCTAATTTATATCCTCTTGGAGTTATAAATAATCCATCTTTTATATAACTCTTAGTGTTTCCTATAATAACCATAGTCATCATATCTACTATAGAATCATCAAAGGTTCCTATAGTGCAAACTGTAGCTTCTTGACCTTCTCTTAAAGCATGCTTAACAATAGCAACTGGTGTATCTTCATTTCTATATTCCTTTATTATATCTATGGCTTCTCTTAAGTAATGAGGTCTTCCCTTACTCTTTGGATTATAAAGAGATATTATAAAATCCCCTTCAGCTGCAAGCTTAACTCTCTTCTTTATATCTTCATATGGAGTCATTAAATCACTTAAGCTTATGTTGCAGTTATCATGCATAAGTGGAGCTCCAACTATTGATCCTGCTGAAGATGATGCTGTAACTCCTGGGATTACCTCTACTTCTTCATCCTTTTTCATTTCAAGAATTAACCCAGCCATACCATAGATTCCCGCATCTCCTGTACTTACTACAGCTACCGTTCCTTCACTAGTTAATCTTAAAGCTTCCTGGCATCTTGCCTCTTCACCCATCATTCCTGTAGAATAAACTTTCTTACCATCTAAAAGTGGCTTTATCATTTCTATATACTTTGTGTATCCTACTACTATATCGCTTTCTTCTATAGCCTTTACAGCTTTAATTGTCATGTAATCAAGTCCTCCTGGACCGATTCCTACTACATATAATTTTCCCATTATTTTTCCTCCATTATCAGTAGACTAACTTTCCAATACAAAGGGTTATACCTTCAAAACTAATTTTATCTGTAAGTAACTCTCCCCCTGCTAATTCAACACAAGGCTCACATACCGCTCTCACACCTATAGATTTCTTAACAAAATCACTGCCCTTGTATTTATGTTCTATGCTTTCTATTTCTTTTAAAGAATGAATTTCCATGGGACAGTTTAAAAATTCACTTAAAGCAATTAATGCTCCTTCATTCTTTTTAACTTCCACTGTAGAAATAGTTTTTATGGCTCTTAAATCTATATTATATTTCTTTAAAGTATCCACAACAAAGTTTTTAACTTTGTCCTTATCCACATCTTTTCTACATCCCATACCTAATATGATGTTTCGCCTTATGAGCTTAAGGTGAATCAAGCCTTCAACAGGTGGCAAGTTATCCACATCTATTTTATTAGATACTGTAACCATACCCTTCATATCTCCTTCAGGAATTACATATCCCTTTGGCATTTTTATTTGGCCTTCATCATCTAAAAAACCAACCTTAGCTTTATCAACTAATTTAGCAGCTATATCTTTAGCTATTTTCATATCATCTATAATCAGGTTATTATTCTTAGCAATCATGTCTGGAGCATCTATTCCCATGGTATCTGTGGCTGTAGTTATAACTGGTGTAGCCTTAAGAATTTCTGACACTTTTAAAGCAAGTTCATTAGCTCCTCCAAGATGTCCTCCTGCAAGACTTATGGCGAATCTGCTTTCACAGTCTACTACTACCACTGCTGGGTCCTTATCCTTTCCCTTTAGAAAAGGTGCTATTCCTCTTACTGCAATGCCTGTAGATGAGATAAAAATTATTCCATCTACAGTATTCATAAGCTCTTCACATACAGATTTTAGTTTGAAGTTTTTGTTATTATAACTAGAGTAAAGCTTAAGCTCTAAAGTTTCACTTAGTTTTTTTGCAATATTATCTCCTTGTCTTGTTACAGACACCGCTGCTAACTTCATAACTCTCCTACTTTCTAGAATTGTACATTCTAAGAATTATTTTTGTCCTTCTCTAAACATATGAGTAAAGGATTTATCATATAGAAGACTCTTATCATAATCACAATTTATAAAGTCTCCTACTAATATTTGAGCACATTTAGTGATTCCTGCTTCTTTAACCTTTTCTGCTATATCATCTAAAGTTCCAATTATAGCTCTTTCATCTTCCCAAGTAGCTCTTTCAACTACAGCTATATTAACATTCCTTCCATAACCTTTTCTTAGCTTTGCAACTACCTTATCTATCATGCTAATAGAAAGGAATATAGCCATGGATGCACCAATTGATGCAAGTTTTTCTAAGCTTTCAGTTTCTGGTACTGGAGTTCTTCCCTCAACTCTAGTTAATATTACAGTTTGAGTTACTGATGGAAGTGTAAATTCCTTTTTTATTACAGATGCTGCTGCTGTAAATGAGCTAACTCCTGGAATTACCTTATACTGAATATTTAATTTATCAAGTTCATCCATTTGTTCTTTGATAGCTCCATATATAGCTGGATCACCTGTATGAAGTCTTACTACCATTTTGTTTTCTTTTTCAGCCTTATTCATAACTTCTATAACTTGTTCTAAAGTCATAGATGCTGAATTATGTATTTCACATCCAGCCTTACAATAATTCATATGCTCCTTGCTTACAAGAGAGCCTGCATATATAACTACATCTGCTTTTGTTAGTGTATCTCTTCCCTTTACTGTGATTAACTCTGCATCTCCTGGACCTGCTCCTATAAAATAAACCATTCTTCTTCCTCCTAATCTCTATTTGCTATTATAAGTGACATGTATTCTTTATTATCTAAAATATCTTCTCTCTTATGTAAAATCTCTTGCCCTTCTCTTCCAGCTTTTTTTATATATACATAGTTAAAGCCTTTTTCATCAAGAACGTCTAATACTTCTTCTTCTCTTTTATAGACCTTCATTATAACTACATACTTTTCATCCTTTATATCTGAAACTCTGCTAGCTGGGGTAATAAGTAATGGTTCATCACCTATAACTAATGGTTTTTGCGCAAGACTAGCACTAGCACAGAAGGAAGTTATTCCTGGAATTGTTTCAACTTCAAAGCCATGCTCTTCTATATATTTCAGTAAATATATATATGTACTATAAACAAAAGGATCTCCTAAAGTTAAGAAAGCTACATTCTTTCCTTCCTTAAGCTTCTCTTCTATAGCTTTAAAGGCTTCATAGATTTTTTCTTCTTGGTCTTCTCCACCCATTGGAAATTGCTTTATCATAACTTCTTTATCCTCTGATATAAAGTCCTCTGCAATGCCTAAAGCTATACTTTTTCCACCTTTCATAGCACTTGGTGAAACAATTACTTCACACATTTCTATAGTTTTAACCGCCTTTAAGGTTAATAGCTCTTTATCTCCTGGTCCTACTCCAACTCCATATAACTTTGCCATCTATTTCACTCCTCTATTTCTACTATAAAACAATATTTTTAATTCTTAACTATTTTCTATTGCTGTATTTCCTTATACTTCAAACCTACTATATGACAACATTTCTAATTCTTATAGGCCTCTACAATAAAAATTGGATTATATCCAAATAACATATAACTTTGGCCTCTTGTTTTACTTACGCAGGCTTGAGTACAGCTAATTTTCATGTTTAATTCTTTTAAAGTACTCATTGCTTTATATACATTATCAATGGTTATAAAATTTAAAACCATTACTCCATCATCTTCAAGAAGGTTATGGCACTTCTCAATTATTTTTTCAAGATTTCCACCACTACCTCCAATAAAAATACTATTAAACTTTTCCTTAATAGAGTCTAAAGCTTCTAAAGCTTCACCTTCTATAACCTCTAAATTATCACAATTAAATTTATCTTTATTTTTATGAATTACCTCTAAGGCTTCTTCATCTCTCTCTATTGCAACTACACTACCAGAAGTGCAAATCTTACTTCCTTGAATTGATATGGAACCAGTTCCAGCTCCTACATCTAGAAGTTTAGAATTTCCCTCTAAATTAAGTTTTGCTACACTTAAAACTCTAACTTCTTCCTTTGTCATAGGACAGTTTCCTCTTATAAACTCTTCATCTTTTATATATTTCATTTAAACTTCCTCCACTACAAAGACACTTAATGAAGAAAATTCCTTCTCCATTATCTCCTCTGGTGTACCTACTGTTATTTTCTCATCTTCATAGGATAAATTTTCTCCTACCCATATATTACAACTTATATTTTCTATAAATAGTTTGTTTGCTAAAACCTTAGGTGAATTTTTACTATCTGTTAAGAATATACACATGCTATTTTCTTTAACAACAGTTAAAAAATCTTCTTCTCTTCCATGGACACTGCCTAAAAATTTTCCATTCCAACTCTTCCCTATCTTGCTCATTAGATATTGAAAAGAGCTAAGTCCTGGTATTATCTCTATAGGCTCCTCTTTTATATTTCTCTTTATATAATCAGTAACTCCATAAAAACATGGGTCTCCCGATGCAATTATAGATATTTTCTTGCTCTTATTCTCTTCTACTATCTTCAAAATATCTGATAAAGACTTAACTGCTACTCTTTCAGTATTTATAAAATTTACACTTTCCAAAGCTCTAGAAAATCCTACTAACATATCACTATTTTCTAAAGTTTCAACAGCCTTAGGAAGTATATACTCCCTACTTCCTGGACCAAGTCCTACTACATAAATCATCTTTTCACCTCTATAATGTTGTAGCTAATATCTTAGGATTAGTTGCACCCCAATACATAACTACATCACATTTAAGTTCACCATAGCTATAAAGCTCCATTCTTTTCTTCACTTTATCTACAATAGTTTTATATATCTCACTATATTCACCCTTTAAAGCTTTTATAGCACCCTCTGTAGTCTTTTCATTATATATACTTCTAACTAAGTCATGTGGAGCTCCTGCTAATGCTAATTCTAATGCTATTACTTCTAGTCTTACATCACATACTCTACTGTGAGTGTTAAAGCTACCAGCAGATATCTTACATATTTTACCTATATGACCTATTATAATTATCTCTTTAACTCCACAGCTAACACAACATTCTATAGCAAATCCAACAAAGTTTGATATTATAGCCACTTGATCTATAGAATATCCCATAGACTCTGCAACCTTTTCTCCCATGTTTCCAAAGGCTAATATAAGAACCTTATTTTTTAAAGCCTTTTGAGTTATCTCAATTTTTATTGATTCTTTAATTGATTCTTCAGACATAGGATAAACAATTCCTGTAGTTCCTAATATGGATATTCCTCCTACTATATTAAGCCTAGGATTAAAGGTTTTCTTTGCTACTTCTTCTCCCCTTGGTACAAATATAGTAATAGTAACTCCTTCATCCTCTGGAAGCACACTACTTACCTCTTGCTCTATCATAAGTCTAGGTACTGGATTAATAGCAGCTTCACCCTTTTCAATATAAAGGCCTTCACCATTAACTACTCCTACACCTTTTCCACCTTTTAAAATATATCTTTCTTCACCCTTTTCAGCTCTTGCCCATATAGGTAATCCATGGGTAGCATCTATGTCATCTCCACCATCTTTTATAATGGAACATTCCACATAGTCATCACCAAAAATAACTTCATCTATTACTAAGTTTAAAATTATTCCCTTTGGTGTATTAATCTCTATCTCTTTAATTTTTTTACCAGTAAAAAGCATATAAGTAGCTGCCTTAGCAGCAGCTGCTGCACAGGAACCTGTAGTATAACCACATCTTAACTTTTTACCATTACTGTTAACATATAAATCTAGCATTCTAATACCTTCTTTATTATCTCTCTACTAACATATACATAAGAGCATTGACTATAGCTGCTGCTACTGCACTTCCGCCCTTTCTTCCTCTAACTGTCATCATATCTATATCTTTTAATTTTTCTATTTCTTCTTTTGATTCAGCTGCTCCTACGAATCCTATTGGAGCTCCTATAATAAATTTACAATTAGACTTTCCCGATTCAATAAACTCTTTAAGTTTGAATAAAGCCGTTGGAGCATTTCCAAATACAAAGAACTCTACTCCATCTCCTACTGCCTTTTCTACTGCAGCCATAGAACGAGTTATGCCTCTTTCCTTTGCAATCTCTGCAACTTCTGGTTCTGATACATAACATACAACCTTGCAATTTAACTTTTCTAAGGCTCTTTTATTTATTCCTGAAAGTGCCATATTAGTATCTGTATATATAGTTGTTCCCTTTTTTAGAATCTCTAGGGCTGTATCTATAGCATCATCTGTCATATAAACTAAATCCTTATATTCAAAATCTGCTGTAGTATGAATAACTCTCTTAATTATAGAAAGCTCTCTATCATGGAAATTATGAGGTCCCATTTCCTCTCCTATAATTTCAAAACTTCTCTTTTCTATGTCCATTGGTATTTTTATATAATCCATTTCTCCTCCTACTTAAGGAAATAACTTTCCCTTATAAATCTCTATTTTAAAATTACATCTACTTAATTAAGCTATTAAAAAAATCAATATTAGAAAAGAAATGTATATGTCCATAAGCTGCTAAAACATTATTTTTTACATACCCACACTTCCACTTCTTTGTGGTTCCATCGTAGGCTTTCTTTTCTAATTCATATATTTCTTCTTCTTTTAAATCTACCAGTGATTTATGGAATTCATGACAATTAATCATCATATCCTTTGGCACTATAGAATTTTTCTCTGATATCTTTATAGTTGCGTATCCAAAATTATTAAGTTTTCCAGTCATATATGATGTTCCATTAAAGAAACCTACTGTTTCAACTCCATCTATGCTCTCTGTAAGATACATAAGTCCACCACATTCTGCATAGCATTTTACTCCACTGTTTAAGGCTTTTCTAATACTATTTAACATAGATTTATTATAAGATAACTCTTCCTTGAATACTTCTGGGTATCCTCCACCTATATATATAAAATCTACATCCTTTGGAACTTCTTTATCTTTTAGGGGACTAAAATACTGAACGGTTCCAACCTCTTCCAAAAGCTCTATATTCTCTTTATAATAAAAACTAAAGGCTTTATCATAGGCTACTGCAATGTTTATATCTTTGTTTTCAGCGTGGAAATCTTCACTGTTAGTAGATTGAATATCTGAAGCTTTAAATTCTTCTATAAGACTATCTACATCTACATACTCTTCCATAAGGCTACTGCATAACTCTATCTTCTTTGATAAATCTTCAACCTCGCTACTCTGCACAAGGCCTAAATGCCTACTTTTTAAAGCTAACCTCTCATCCTTAGGTATGTATCCGAAAACTCTAATCCCCCTGCAATTTACTTCAATAGCTTTTTTCAAAAGTTTATAGTAACTTTCACTAATATTATTAAGTATTATCCCTACTATGTTCACATCTTCATAATTTCGAAGTCCTTCTATTTCAGCACATAAAGTTGCTGATTGAGCTTTAGGAGATAATACTAATACCACAGGCAAATCTAAAGTTCTAGATACATGAGCTGTAGAAAAACTAGTATCTATACCTTTTCCATCATAAAGTCCCATAACTCCTTCAATGATTCCTAGATCACCCTCACCTCTTAGATAACTCTCCTTAACCCCTGATTCTCCCATTAGAAATAAATCTAAGTTTCTTGTAGCTACTCCTGTTATTTCTCTATGAAAGGCTGGATCTATATAGTCAGGTCCAACTTTATATCCTTGAACCTTATATCCTCTATCTATAAGAGTTTTCATAAGTGCTAATGTAACAGTGGTTTTTCCACCACCACTACTATTTGAAGAAACTATTATACTTTTCATAATTTACTCCTTTACGGTGTTTTCTTCGTATCTCCCAAATGAAGATATTTATTATCTATTACATCTTGTACATGATTCACATATATATGTCTAAACTTCTCAATCTCACCCAAACCATGAAGATATATGTCTACTTTAATTCCAGCTTCTTCTAAAATAGTCTTCCATGAATCTTCTTCATCAGAAGCCATATCATTAGTTGCATGGTCTCCAGCTACTAGCATAAGTGGTGCTAACTTAACGTGATCAATACCTTCTCTTTTAAGAATTTCTACTATCATATCTACGGTAGGATATCCTTCTACTGTTCCAACGTATACATTATTATAATTTAAGTAAGTAAATACGCTTTGAAGTGCTACAAAGGCTGAGTTAGCTGGATGATTACTTCCATGTCCCATAAATACCATGGTCTTATCTTTTGGTATAATTTCTTTTATAGCATCTATAAACACCTCATAATCATTAGGTGTTTCTTCCCCTCCTTGAAAGTGAAGGGCTGGTCTACCTACTTTTATTGATTTAAATTTATTACTCCCTCTAAACTTATCAACTACTAATCTAACATATTGGAACTCTTCCCCTGGTATTATATGGAGTGGTTGAACTATAACTTCTTCATAGCCTTCTTTGTATAGTTGCTCTAAAGCTTCCTCCGGGGTAGGTACAATTATTCCATCTCTATTTTTTATTTTTTTAATTATCATATGGGCTGTAAAAGCTCTCATAACATGATACTCTTTAAATCTTTCTCTTATTTCATCCTCAATTTTCTCTATAGTTAATTTTAATGTATCCTTATAAGTAGTTCCAAAACTTACTACTAATATAGCCTTTTTCATTTTAGTTCCTCCAAATTTAATAAATTAGTGCAAAATAAAACCTCTACCTAAAAGGTAGAGGTTAAAATTCAATTTAACTCATAACAGAATTATAATTTGTAATAAATATACAAACTAAACTATTAACTCCCTTCCCTCCGAAGTGTCATATCTATGCTTTAGGCAGGTCTCCTGACTCACGTATCATCCTCCATCTCACCTTCCCAGAAATACACTCCAGTGGTTTTTCTATGAGATTTCGTCTTCGTACACAGTAGCGGGGGCTGTAGTGGACTTTAACCACTTTCCCTATTAAACATAATGTACCTAAAACTATACTTTATTCAATTTAAATCAACATATTATTTACCATTTCTCTTTAATCCAATTTAATTATACCCTATGATTTAATTTAATTCAATATGAATATACTAGTATTTATAAAATAGTATAATATATTCATGCTAAAATAATGATATACTATTTAAATAGTATTATACAACAGTAATAATTATTCTAATTTTTAATATATTTTATATGAGGTAAAGATATGTTTTTTGTTTATATATTAAGATGTAATGACAATACTTTATATACAGGATGGACAACTGATTTAAACAAAAGGCTTAAATGCCATAATAGTGGTAAAGGAGCTAAGTACACCAGATGCAGATTACCTGTAGAAATTGTTCACTATGAAAATTTGCCTGACAAATCTTCAGCTTTAAAAAGAGAATGTGAAATAAAAAAACTTTCCAGATCAGAAAAGCTTATTCTTATAGAAAACACCATAAATAGCACGGAGGGAAATCAATGAAAAATATAAAGTCTTCTTTTGCTTTGCTTTTTAAATGGATATTTAGATCAATTTTATTAATACTACTTGTTTATTATTCATTTTTAAAAACTGATAATAATTCAAATTACATCAGCAATATTCTATTAATTCTTATCACATCCTTTATACCAGATATAATTTTAAATATATTTAAGGTTAAATTATCTAGTTTACCTGACTTTTTATTGCAATTCTTTATATTCTTAGCTCTACTCTTAGGTAGGATGTATAATATGTACTCAATACTACCTTGGTGGGACATATTTCTTCATTTTACTTCTGGGGCTCTTTTAGGGTTTTTATCTTTAATAATTTTAAAACCTCTTATAGGTGAAAATAATATCAAAACCCTTCCACCATTATTCATAGGGATGTATATATTACTCTTTACTATTTCTGGCGCTACACTGTGGGAGTTCTGGGAATTTGCAGGAGATCAACTATTAGGGTTTGATTCTCAACTTAATAGTCTTACGGATACTATGACAGATATGATAAGTGGTTCTTTAAGTGGTGTTATATTATCTATAATGGGATTTTTACACATTAAAAATGGTTCATATAAGTTTTTAGATAGATTTATTAATGCCATTAAAAAATCTCATAAATAAACCTAAAGACTTTCATTATACAGTTAAAAGACCAAGGTCTTAAAAACCTTGGTCTTAATTATTTAAGTTCTATGCGATTTCTGAATTACATTCAGCTTCATTTTCTTTCATTAATCTTCTTATAAGTTCTAGTAACTCATTTGTTGAATTTGATTTATCAAAAGTCATACAACTTTCTTTAATCTCTCTTAATTTGTTTTTGTCCTTAATTAAAGCCTCTATAGCTTCAGTGCAATTATCACCTCTGCCTATAGATATAGACATGCCATGATCTAATAGAAACTTTGCATTTGCTTCTTCTTGTCCAGGTATTGCATCAAAAGTAATTAAAGGAAGATTTGCTGCTAACGCTTCTGATACTGTAAGCCCTCCTGGTTTAGTAATTAAGACGTCTGCTAAGTTCATATATCTATGAACTTCATTGGTAAACTTAATAAGCTTTGTCTGTTTTTTACTAAACTTAATCTGTTCCTTAATTTTATTATATAGTCTTTTATTATTACCCGTTAGAATTATAATTTGAAAATCCATAGGAATATTATTTATATTCTTATATATTTTTTCTATATTATATACTCCGAAGCTCCCAGCCATGACTAACACGGTCATTTTATTTTCACTTAATCCCAGCTCATCTAACAGTATTTTTTTATCATCTTCATCTTGATGAAAAAAACCATCATATACAGGTATTCCATAAGGATGAACTTTTTCTGGAGGAACTCCTCTATCTATCATACCTTCTACCATGTCTTCACATGCTACACAATATTCATCTACATTAGGTTTTATCCATGTTTTATGTGGTGCATAATCAGTCATTATACATATTGATGGCACCTTTATACTTTTATTTCCCTTTAATATAGAAATCATTTCTGTAGGAAAGGGATGAGTAGTTATGATTACATCTGGAGCAAATCCTTCTATTAAGGGTATTAATTTTTTCGAAAACAAATAAATTAACTTTGTTACTAAACATGTTAAAACCCCAGACTTGTCCGTTAAACTATATATATTTTTATATAAGGAATTTAAATACTTTGCCAGTACTATATATCCCTTAGTTACTATTTTATTTATAAATGGATTAACATACTCTAAGGTATCCACTACTTTTACTTTAGCACCTAACTCATTTTCTAAAATATATGATTCTAAAGCCTTTGATGCTTTTAAATGTCCTCCACCAGTAGATGCAGATAAAATAAGAATATTCATATTTACAATCCTCTCTCTATTTACTTCACATGGTCTTATGTAGTAAATTTAACTATTCTATTTTACCACACCTATTATGCTTTAGTCCAATTAATTAAATCTAACATAATCCATTTAAAATTATAAACATTTCATATACTTTTATTATCAAATATAAATTTGATAATATATTCATCGTGATACTGTCTTAGAATAAAATATATTCACTATAAATAATTAATATTACTTATACTTCTCTATAGATAGCTCTAACACTACGGATAAAATATTCTTTTCTATTGTATTTAAAACTTCTATCAATGTATCTACACAGGTTTCTACTTTTTCAGAAGTAGTACCGTAGTTTTCTCTATCTTTTAATTCTACTACTATTGTTTGGCATAACTTAAGTACATTTTGTGCATATTCGTTTATCTTTTTGTCATTAATATACCCATTTACAAATTTATAATTATTTATAATCTCTTCAAATTCTATTATAAATTCATCTCTATAATAGCTTTCTACATTTATCCAATTAGGTATTGTGTTATTTTTAATTTTATCTCCAAAGACTTTAATTTTTTTATTTAGTTCAAATAGCTCCTTATAACTTTTTATTTTATCGTTATTAATATCTATAGCACGTTCTTTCTTAGATTTTTTTCTCTCTTCCATAATTAGTTTTCTCATTATTAATAGAGATATACCTCCACCAAATGCTGCAGATATTAATGGCACTATTATTCCTAACATCCAAGTTGCCTTGTCCATAAATAAATCACCTCAAATATAATATTCGTTCCAAATATTACATTTCTGAATGAAATTAGTCTTCATATCTTTTTCTATGTTTAATCATTATTTCATTTAATATATCACTAGTACTTTGTGGTGTATATGTTATAGCATTAGCCCCAGCAATTATAGTTTCACGTATGCTCTCATCTGTAGGACCTCCTGTTGCTATAATAGGTACATCTGGGTACTTACTTCTTATATGTCTAACAATATTAGCAGTTTCTTTAGCTCCTGATACATTAAGTATAGTTGCTCCTGATGCTATTCTTCCATCTATATCATCTTTTTCTGAAACAACGGTAACTAGTATTGGTAAATCTATAGTTTCTCTCATCCCTGCAATAACATCATTGCCTATAGATGAATTAACTACAACCCCCATAGCCCCCTTAAATTCAGCATCCAATGCTAGATTTATTACCCTTTTACCTGTAGTAATAGATCCACCTACCCCACAAAATACTGGGATATCTGATGCTAGTAATAGTGCTTCAGTTATTCTAGGTTGAGGCGTAAATGGATATACTGCAATAACAGCATCTGCATTAGTATTTCTTATAACTGCTACATCAGTTGAAAACACTAAAGATTTAATTCTTTTCCCAAATATAACAATTCCAGTAGCGTCCCTAATAACCTTAGGTAACTCAATCATATGACTTCTTAGTAAACCTTTAAATTCTGGCACACGTTTTTCCATAAAATTTCTCCCTTCACTACATAAAGCTATGTTCTTTCTAAAAACATAGCTTAAATCACGCCTCACATAAATAACTTTAACTTACATATATAAACTTAAAATGTGATTAATAACTTATTTGATTTTCTTAACTTACAGATTATATCACAGGTTTATTACTTCCTCAATAAATTTATTTAATTATTTTTATGGAATTATACGGTATATTTTTACCCCATTTATCTATATAAAAATAAGATAAAATTAAACAATAAAAAACCTAGTGATTAATAAAATCACTAGGTTTCTATGGCAGGGGCACGAGGACTTGAACCCGGAACCAACGGTTTTGGAGACCGCTACTCTACCAATTGAGCTATACCCCTTCGTTACTCGTTTATTATATTATATAATAAACATAAATGCAAGAGGTTTTATATAAATTATTCAACATATTCTTAAGCCAATACTAGTATAAATAAGTGGAAGTATTCTCACATATTGAAATATTTAGCATCTTATTATTCATTACCTTTTTATAGGAACATAAAAATTCATTTAACTCATTATCAGTTAACTCTATTTTACCAAAACTTTTTAATATAACATTCTCATCTTGAAGCATTATCTCTAAATCATTCTTATCATTCTTAATGCTATATGAAGTTACACTTTTTACTTTAAGTTTTCCTTTATACTTTTCTTGAAATCCAACCATTTTTCTTGCATCTTCGTACTCAATACCTAATCCACTCAGAGGATTTTCTATACCCATAGACTTCATTTGGCTTTCTACATCTTCAGTAGAAATTCCATACCTCTCCATAACCTTATTCTGGATATTCATAAATTTCTCTTGAGATATATTATTTTCCTTCATATACTTAAATATTTCTCTGCTCATTTCTGCCATAGATAGCTTTCCTTGAGCCATTGAATAATACATAGAATATATGTAATCCTCAAATTTATCTACATCTTTATCTGTAGCCTTATTTTTCAATTCATTAAAATCTATTACATCACTAATTTTAACCAGCTCCTTGAATACAATATTTCTTCTATCACATTATTTATTTTATCCCATTAATTTTTATTTTAGTATTTTATTATTTATTAAATCTAATTTATAATCACTTTTATTCCCCATAATCATAGAATATGGGAAATAAGTTTAAGAAATATGTTTGTAAATCAGTATATTATAAAAGTATTCAAATTACTACTATATTAATTATGTATTTAAAATATATTAATCTTTTCTTAATATATAGTTATGTACTGTTGAGTATGTAGTTCACCTACATACTCAACGATATGCTACTGTATCTTGAATCCAGCTTCTTTCACCTTCTCAAGAATTTCATCCATATTGTCTGTGCTTAATCTTATTACTATCTCTTTAACTTCTGTTATGCTCTTAGGATCAACAACTACAAAGCTTATAATTTGCCCTTTGTTTTCAGTAATTATTTTTGATAGTTTAGATATTTGTCCAGGTATGTCATAAGCAATTACAGCTAATCGTTTACCTTTATTTAATCCAAACAATTCTGTAAATTGATGAAAAATACCGTGATGTGTTACTATTCCTTGCATTTCTCCATTTTTATTTATTACTGGTACAAAGGAAACACTTTTAGTTTCTAAGAAATGTGCAGCCTCTTCAATTTCATTAAAAGGAGTTATTGATGGTACATCAGTTCTCATTACATTTTCAACTAGAAAATCTGATAGTAAACACTGTCTCTCTATAGATTTTTCATAGTAGTATGTGTATATTTGCTCTTTTGAAATTACTCCACAGAATTTATCTCCTTCTACTACTGGTATGGATAAAAACTTATTTTCTTCCATTACCTTAAGAGCTTCTCCTATGGTTACCTTTGGTGTTACAGTTATTAACTTTTCTCTAGATAACATCAAATTATTTACAAACATAATTTATCCTCCTCTACTTATTTGTTATTCTATATTATACCTTATTTTAGTATACTATGTTAGTATTTTAATATATTTCATTATTAATATATTAAATATATTTTGATTATTGCATCAATTATTACTATTTTACGTATCCAAAATATAATACGTAAAATATATAGATTTGTTTACTTAAATATAAATTTACTTTTACAATATTTAGTACCATTCCACTGCCAAATATGCTAAAATTTTTTTATATAGATAAATGGTATGCTTTGGAGGACAAAATGAATATTAGTATAAAGAATATAGTTTCCGCTCTATCATTATCCTTAGATCTTACAGACAATGATTGGGGTAAATTTGAGGATGTTATAAACCCAACACATGCTAAAGATATGTCAAATAAGCAATTTTCTAATCATTCTAGATGCACCTCATATATAGCCTTAGAAATTGCCCAAACTATGAAACTAGATGAAAATTCTTACTATAATTTATATATTGCTTGTATGATTCATGATATTGGAACTCAAAATATATTTGATGAGTCTCACACCTCAAAATGGTATATAAAAAAGCATTGCATTGCTGGCTCTGAAATGATTCAACGTATTCCATCCTTAATACAAGTATATGATATAATACGTTATCATCATGAAAATTATGATGGTAGTGGATGCTTAAAATTAAAAAGTTCACTAATTCCTATTGAGGCTCAAATTCTGAGAATAGCTGATTTAATTGAAATCCAGGTAGATTATTTGAAACCTTACCACATCCAAAAGGATATTCTTATTGATTGGGTAAAACTACACAATGAAACTTTATTTTCACCACAGGTTATAAAAGCTTTTCTAATGGTTGCTGACAAAGAAGAATTTTGGTTAAACCTTATAAATCTACCTAATATGAATTTCATACTTGATAATATAATACCGGAGAAAGATATTTTTATCTCTCTATCGGAATTTGAAGCAATTGCTGATGTATTTGCAAGCATTATTGATAATAAGAGTTCTTTTACTGCAGAACATTCTAAAGAAATTGCTACTTTAGCTTATAATGTTTCTAAGCATTTAGGCTATCCTGAAGAAAAGTGTCTTAAAATGAAAATTGCAGGATTACTTCACGATATTGGAAAATTAGCTATTCCCATCAGTATATTGGACAAGGATGGCCCTTTAACAGAAGAAGAATATTCTATTATCAAATCTCATACCTACTATACTAAATTAATTCTAGATAAAATAGACCACATATCTGATATTAGTTTATGGGCTTCTAGTCATCATGAAAAATTAAATGGTAAAGGCTATCCACGAAGACTTAAGGCTGAAGACCTTAGTGAAGAATGCCGCATTATTGGAGTATGTGATATATATCAATCTTTAACTGCTGATAGGCCCTATAGAAAAGGCATGTATATGTATGAAGCATTTGATATATTAGATGATATGGTAAATAGAAACTTAATTTGTGGTAATGCAGTAAGACATTTTAAAAATACTTTAGTATCTCGTGTAGAAAAGAAACCTTAATTTAATTATTATACAGTTATTTAATGAAAAGTAATTTTACTATTTGCTTTTCATTTTTTTTCTTTTAGGCTAAAATATTAATGAGGTGAATCAGATGGAATTTATAGTTAGTAATGTTGATGAATTAGATTCCCTAGGTATACAGCTAGGAAAAATGTGTAAAGAAAATGATATTTTATGCCTTATAGGTGATCTTGGTACTGGTAAGACTCATCTTACCAAAGGAATTGCAAAAGGTCTTGGCATAGATGATTGTATAACTAGTCCTACCTTTACAATTGTTAATGAATATGAAGGTAGATTAAAATTGTATCATTTTGATGTGTATAGAGTAAATGATCCCGATGAGATTGCTGCCATCGGCTTTGATGAATATATATTTGGAAATGGAGTTAGCGTCATTGAATGGGCTAACTATATCGAAGATTTAATACCAGAAGAAAGTTTAACTATAAACATAGCTAAACTTCCAGACTTAGGTGAAACCTATAGAAAGATTACTCTTTCCTATACTAATGATAGATATAATTATATAAAGGAGTTGAAGCTATGAAGATTTTATCCTTAGATTCTGCAACTGAATGTGCAACTGCGGCTATTATTGATAGCGATAAGATATTAGGGGAAACTATTATAAATTATAAAAAGCAACACTCTGTAATTATGATGCCTATGATAGATAGCCTTTTAAAAAATTGTGGTTTATCCATATCAGATATAGAAGGATTTGTAGTTTCTAGCGGCCCTGGTTCTTTTACTGGTCTTAGAATCGGTATGTCAACTATAAAAGGTCTTGTGCAAGCAACTAATAAACCCTTTGTGTCTATAAATTCTTTAGATGGACTTGCAAATAATCTCTTTAATATCCAAGGTATTATTTGTCCTATAATTGATGCGTTGAGGGGTAATGTATATACTAATTTTTATAAATTTGAAAATAATAATTTAGTAGTCTTAGGTGAGCCTGAATTATTATCCATGGAAGATGTAATAAATAAATGCTCAGAATTTAATGAGCCTATTACTTTTATAGGTGATGGTACATCAAAATTTAAAGATATCATATTAACTTCTCTACCTAATGCTTCCATAGCACCTAGTCATATCAATGTGACAAAGGCATCTTCTATAGGCTACTTAGGCTATCTTAGATTAATAAACAATGAAGGTGATAATGTACTTAGCAGTTCACCTGTATATCTTAGACTTTGCCAAGCCGAGCGTGAATATGAAGAAAAGGTAAAAAATCATGACTGATGTAACTGTTGAAAGAATGAGTTCCCTTAATATATTAGGAGTTAAAGAAATTTCTGACTTAAGCTTCTCAAGCCCTTGGTCTCTCCTATCTATGGAAAAAGAACTAATTAATAAAAACGCTGTCTATATAGTTGTAAAGTTAGGTAATAAAGTTGTAGCCTTTGGTGGAATGTGGATTGTATTTGATGAAGGTCATATAACCAACATAGCAGTTCATCCCGACTATAGAAGAAATAATTTTGGAGATGTGGTATTAGAAAACCTTATTACAATTGCTAAAGATATAAATATTGTTTCTATGACTCTAGAGGTTAGAGCCTCTAATATAGCTGCAATAAATCTTTATAAAAAACATCATTTTTCTGTAGAAGGTATAAGAAAAAACTATTATCAACATCCAAAAGAAGATGGATACATTATGTGGAACCACAACATATAGGTGGTATATATTGAAATTTTAAAGACGATAAAAGAATTTTTCTTTTATCGTCTTTTTATAAATTATCTTTATATATTTTAATTTTAACTTCAACTTATTTTTTAAATTGTTAAAGATATGATTTAGTACATTTTTATTAGGCACCCTTTTTCATAGCTTGTGCAGCTAAAACATTCTCTCTATTTAGTAGTGGTGATATTCTCTTATAAGATACGAAGGTTATAAGAGATACTACGGCTCCTTTTATAATATTAAAAGGAGTTATTCCTAGAACAATTATTCCTGTTAAGCTAGAAATATTAGAGTTTCCTTCTGCTGATGCTCCTATAACATTAGCCATGCCACCCATTATTGTAGCATATAATGGAATTAGTATAAAGTAATTAAATACTGCTCCTACTATAGTCATTATTATAGTTCCTAAAATTAATCCTATAATTGCACTCTTTTTAGTTTTATTTTTATGATAAACATATGATGCTACAAACACAAAAGACCCACCAATTAAAAAGTTAGCAAATTCTCCAACTCCACCGGTGTAAGTGCCATGAAAAACTAGATTTAATATTACTTTTCCACCTTCTATAATTACTCCTGCCACTGGTCCTAATGCAAATCCACCTATAAGTGCTGGTAAATCACTAAGATCAAGTTTTAAAAATGGTGGAAATCCTGGTATTGGAAATTCAAATAACATTAATATAAATGCTATTGCTACTAATAAAGAGATTTTTACTAACCTGTTTACATTTTTAGATGTGTTCATTATTAATACCCCCTAAATTTATTGCATACTTCATAGGGTGAATTTATCCAATGACTATCCCCTCTAATACTCCCATCTTCTTTGAAGTGGGTGTTAAGAGTGTCTACATCCCTGGATAACGAGTTCTAACCTTCAAAGAAGCTAAGAACTCTGTTTATAGTACCCTAACGCCTTCAGATTTGTTATTTCTCTAATGACTATCTCATTAATACTGTTCATTAGAACTTAATTGTTAAATATAATACTTATAACAAATCTAAAAAAAGCCCTGATTAAAATCAGGGCTAAAACAAGCATCACTAAAATACTATATACCTACTTCTTTCATCCAGACTATACTGTCGGCTTCGGAGTTTCACCGAATCAGCCTTTCGGCTCGCGGGCTTTACCGCCGGTGGGGAATTACGCCCCGCCCTGAAGTGCATTATTAACTTTTATTACACCTTCATCTTATCATGAAAATCATTACACTTCAATATATTTTTTAAAATTCATAGATAAAATAGATATTTTTTTAACGATATTTTTAAACTTATATCTTACTTTTTAAGTGCTTTTCCACATAAACAGAGTTTATTTTAACTCTACATCTTTTTTCATTGATAAAGATATCCTATTTCTCTTCTCATCAATATCTATTACTGTAACCTCTACTACATCTCCTAGCTTAACCACATCTAGTGGATGCTTAACAAATCTATCACTTAATTGACTTTTATGAACAAGACCATCTTGGTGTACTCCAATATCTACAAAGGCACCAAAATCTGATACATTTCTAACGGTTCCTAATAATTTCATTCCCTTTTTAAGCTGAGATAATTCCATAACCCCAGTTTTAAATATTGGTTTTGGCATTTCTTCTCTAGGATCTCTTCCTGGTTTTTTAAGTTCTTTTATGATATCTAAAAGAGTTGGTTCACCTATACCTACTTCTTTAGCTAAATTAGATACTCCTACCTCTTTAACTTTTTCATCTATCCCCTCTATATTTTTACCACTTAAATCTTTACCATCATATCCTAGAATAGTCATAAGTTTTTTACAAGCTTCATAGCTTTCCGGATGTACAGATGTACCATCTAAAGGCTCCTTACTATTATCAACTCTCAAAAATCCTGCACATTGCTCATAGGCCTTAGCTCCTAACCTCTTTACCTTTAAAAGCTCTTTTCTTGATTTAAACTTTCCTGTTTCATCTCTATAGGCAACTATATTCTGAGCTATCCCAGAATTTATTCCAGAAATATAAGATAAAAGTGCTGGTGTTGCTGTATTTAAATCTACTCCTACATTGTTAACACAATCTTCAACTATATTTTTTAGAGATTCATCTAATCTTTTTACAGTAACATCATGCTGATATTGACCTACTCCTATAGATTTAGGATCTATCTTTACTAACTCAGCAAGAGGATCTTGAAGCCTTCTTCCTATGGATATAGCTCCTCTTACCGTAACATCTAAATCTGGATATTCTTTTGTTGCAAGTTCTGATGCAGAATAAACTGAGGCCCCAGCTTCAGATACTATTACATAATATATATCTTTACCTGTTTCTTTCTTTATCTGTGCTATAACTTCCCCTAATATCTCTTCTGACTCTCTACATGCAGTACCATTTCCAAGAGAAACTACATCTACATTGTGTTTTATCATCATCTTCTTTAATATTTCTTTAGCCTCTTTAACCTTAGCTTCACTTGCAGCTGTAGCATGAACTGTGACATACTCTAAAAACTTACCTGTATCATCAAGAATTGCTACTTTACATCCAGTTCTAAAACCTGGATCAAAGCCCATTACAGTTTTTCCCTTTATAGGTGGAGACATAAGAAGGGCCTTAAGGTTTTCTTTAAATATTTTTATAGCCCCATCTTCTCCTTTTTCTGTAAGCATATTACGTACTTCTCTTTCAATAGATGGATATATTAATCTCTTTATAGAGTCATCAATACTGGTATTAATACACTCATTGCACTTCATATTATCAGTGACCATGAATTTACTTATATAGCTTTTTATTTTTTCTACATCACAGGTAATCTTAACTGAAAGAACTTTTTCATTTTCTCCTCTATTTATAGCAAGAATTCTATGAGAAGGTATGAATTTTACCTTTTCACTATACTCATAATACATTTCATATTGAGTTCTCTCTTCACTGCTTCCTTTAGTTTCTATAACTCCATTATTTACCACATAATCTCTTATCCATTTTCTAAACTTAGCATTATCACTAATCTTTTCACTGATAATATCCATAGCTCCTTGTAATGCTTCATCTATAGAAGTTACGCCTTTATCTTCATCTATAAACTCTGCAGCATACTCCTCAGGAGACTTTTCTCCCCCTCCAGATAAGATATACTCACTTAATGGTACTAATCCCTTCTCTGTAGCTATTATAGCTCTTGTTCTCTTTTTAGGCTTAAATGGTCTATAAATATCTTCCACTTCTGTTAAGGTTTCAGCTTTATCTAAAGAAATTTTAATTTCATCTGTTAATTTTTCTTGCTCATCTATTAATCTAATAACATCTTCCTTTCTACTTTGAAGATTTCTTAGATATGTAAGTCTTTCTGAAAATTTTCTTAAGATTACATCATCAAGACCACCAGTTTTTTCTTTTCTATATCTGGCTATAAAAGGCACTGTATTACCCTCATCTAATAATTCTATTACATCCTCCACTTGAGACTTGCTCATAGGAAATTCTTTAATTAACTTCTCGTTTATAATTGACATCTTTTCTCCTCCTGATTGTAGTATTCTTTAATTTTATCACATTATTAGCAAATTTATCATAATCAAAATAACTTTTTCATACATATACTAATATAGTAATGTTTAAGGTGATGCCATGAAAAAATTTATAGTTTCTTCTCTTTTAACCTTTTCCCTAATCCTTTCTTCCATCAGTTATAATAGCTTTATGCTAACTAAAAACTTCCATGCTAAGGAAGTAAAAGAAACTATCCATTATCTATCTTCTGATGAGTTTAAAGGTCGATTAAGTGGAACCTTAGAAAATGCTTTAGTTGGCGCCTATATAAAGGATGAGTTTGAACACATAGGATTAGAACCCCTAAGTAATGGCTATTACCAAAGCTTTCAAGTAAATTACCCTAAGAGTTTGTCAGATGAACCTATGATTGCAGTTATTGATAAAGATAAGAAAATACATAAGATTTTAGAATACGGTGTTAATTACAAAGAAGATTTGCTTAACTTTAGGAATACAGAGATAGAGTTTGATAACTTAGATGTCTCTTCTAGAAACAATGATGCAATAGCAGTTTCTAATGACATGGGGACTGCAATATTTTATACTTCTTCCAATAATACTCTTGGGTTTAGAAGTTCTTTTTACGAAGAAAGTAACAAGGGACTGTTTATTACAGTTACAAAGGAAACTCTTGCCGAAATAGAAAGTTATTTAAATGAAGGTTTTTCAATCTACACCTATATACCTTATTCTATAGAAGAAGCAAGTATCAATAATATAGTAGGTGTAATTAAAGGTAAAGACTCATCTCTCCCACCTTTAATCCTAGGTGCCCACTTCGATCATATTGGTACTGATCTAGGTGGAACTATTTATAACGGAGCTTTAGATAATGCTTCTGGAGTATCATTCCTCCTAGAGCTTGCTAAGTACATTAAAACCTTAGGAATTCCTGATAGAGATATAATCTTTGTTTCCTTTAATGCTGAAGAATTTGGCCTTAAAGGCTCTAAAGCCTTTGTAGAAGAATATAAAGACTTAATATCTGGAAGTAGAGTTTATAACTTTGATATGATTGGAAGCTATGACGGTACCCCTCTTTGTATTATGGCTGGTAAAACTAATACGGCCAAAACCCCTATAGTAGAAGAATTAACTAAGGCATTCCAAGATAAAAAAATATATTTTAATTACATCTTCGAGAATTCTAGTGACCATGGTTCCTTTGTTGATGCAGGAATTGAGGCTGTAACCCTTTGTGACTATGATTTATCTAGAATTCATACCCCAAATGATAAAATAGAATATATTAGCGAAGAAGCAATTAATAGATGCTTTGGTGTTATGAAAACTCAAATATTTAAAGATAGTTATTCTAGTAATATACTATATAATCATTTAGAATTAATTCTATTTCTATCCTTAGGTGCTTCTCTAATTCTAAGTGCTATCTATTACAACACAAAAAAAGAGTAGTTGAAACTACTCTTTTATTTGTTTTAGATATTCATTTATAAACATATCTATATTCCCATCCATTACTGAACCTACATTAGAAGTTTCAGCTCCAGTTCTATGATCCTTAACTAAATTATAAGGGTGGAATACATAGGATCTTATCTGACTTCCCCATGCATTATCTTTTATTTCCCCTGTTATATCCTCAATTTTATCCTTATGCTCACGAATTTTAATGTCTATAAGCTTAGCTTTCAGCATCTTTAAAGCATACTCCTTATTAGTGTGCTGACTTCTTTCATTTTGACATTGCACTATGATATTAGTAGGTATATGGGTTATTCTTACTGCAGAATCTGTAGTATTTACATGCTGTCCACCTGACCCACTAGATCTATAGGTATCTATTTTTAAATCCTCTGACCTAATTTCTATATCTTGATTTTCAGTTAGCTCTGGTAAAACTTCACATCCCGCAAAGGATGTTTGCCTTTTTCCACTAGAGTTATATGGTGATATCCTAACTAATCTATGAACACCCTTTTCTGACTTTAAATATCCATAGGCAAAATCCCCAGTAACCTTAATAGTAACTGCTTTAATTCCAGCCTCATCATCTGCCACATAGTTTAAAACTGTAACCTTAAAACCATGGGCTTCGCACCATCTGGTATACATCCTGTATAACATATTAGTCCAGTCCTGAGCATCGTTACCTCCAGCACCTGTATGAAGCTCCAGTATAGCATTGTTTCTATCATATTCGCCACTTAAAAGAGTTTCTATATTAAGATTTTCTATCTCTTCTCCTATGGACTTTAATTCACTTTTTATATCCTTGTAAGAGGAGGAATCCTCCTCCTCCAAACTCATCTCTATCAAAATTTGAACATCCTCTGTTCTAATCTCCAAATTATTAAAATTATCTAACTTATCCTTTATCGATTTAGCATTCTGAGTAATTTCTTGTGCCTTATTTATATCACTCCAAAAATCCACTTCTTGCATTTTAAACTCAAGTTCAGATAATTTCTTTTCTTCTGCTGCTATGTCAAAGAGACACCTTCAATTCTTGTAATTTCCCACTGATGACATTTACTTCGTTTAAGCATTCTTCTAATTGTAATATCACTTTTATTCTCCTCTTCCACAACAGTTCTTATATTTATATCCTGATCCACATGGACATGGGTCATTCCTATTTGGTTTAGCTTGTTTTTTTACTGGCTCTTTCTTTAAAGAATTATCCTCATTAGTTGAAGTTATTTCAGCTACCCTTTCTCTTTCTGGAGCCTTCTCAACTTTAACATGGAATAGGTACTTAACTGTTTCATGCTTAATATTTTCTATCATTTCCGCAAACATTTCGCTACCTTCCATTTGATACGCTTGAGCTGGATCTTGTTGCTTATATGCTCTAAGTCCTATACCTTGTTTTAAGTGATCCATACTATCAATATGATCCATCCACTTAGAATCAACTATCTTAAGTAGGATAACTCTTTCAATTTCTCTCATTTGCTCTTCGCCAAATTCAACCTCTTTTTCAGCATATAATTCTATTGCTTTATCCAGTAATAATTCTACAATCTCATTATTAGATAACTTAGCAATTTCATCTACTGTAACAGTATCTTTAGGTAGATATATATCTTCCATGTATTTTACTAATTTATTTAATTCATCTTCAAAAGTATCATCTACACCACTAATATGAGTATTAACTGAACTTTCTATAACATCCTGTATCATTGTTTGTATTTGATCTTTTATATTAGCTCCCATAAGAACTTCTTGTCTTTGTTTGTAAATAATTTCTCTTTGCTTATTCATTACGTCGTCATATTTAACAACATTCTTTCTAACATCAAAGTTATTTCCTTCAACTTTTCTTTGTGCACTTTCTATAGCACCACTAACCATTTTACTCTCAATGGCATCTTCTTCTTGAAGCCCTAATTTATCAATCATACCTCCAAGTCTCTCAGAACCAAATATTCTCATTAAATCATCTTCAAGACAAATATAGAATCTAGATTCACCTGGGTCACCTTGACGACCAGAACGCCCTCTTAATTGGTTGTCTATACGTCTTGATTCATGTCTTTCTGTACCTAATATCTTTAAGCCTCCAAGTTCTACTACTCCTTCTCCAAGCTTAATATCAGTACCTCTACCAGCCATGTTAGTAGCAATAGTTACAGCACCCTTTTGTCCAGCTAATGCTACAATTTCTGCTTCTCTTTCATGGTACTTAGCATTTAATACTTGGTGTGGTATTCCTTTTTTCTTAAGCATAGCAGAAATTACTTCAGACTTATCTATACTTACTGTACCAACTAAAACTGGCTGACCTTTTTTATGAGTTTCTGCTATCTCATCTACTAAACACTTATATTTTCCTTTAATAGTCTTATAAACAACATCTGGATTGTCTACTCTTGCTATTGGCATATGGGTTGGTATTACTATTACATCAAGACCATAAATCTCTCTAAATTCAGCTTCTTCAGTTTCAGCAGTACCAGTCATACCTGCAAGCTTAGTATACATTCTAAAGTAGTTTTGGAATGTAATAGTTGCAAGGGTTTTAGATTCTTTTTCAACCTTAACTCCCTCTTTTGCTTCTATAGCTTGATGTAATCCATCACTATATCTTCTACCTTCCATAAGTCTTCCCGTAAAGTCATCAACAATAACTACTTCTCCATCTTTTACTATATAGTCCTTTTCATTCTTCATTATGTGGTTTGCCTTTAACGCTTGAACTAAATGGTGTTGAATATCCATATTTTCAGGATCTGCATAATTTTCTAGATGGAAGTATTTTTCTGCCTTTGCTATACCTTCATCAGTAAGTATAACAGAATTTCTCTTTTCATCTATTAAATAATCTTCTTCTGATAATCCTTTAACGAAAAAGTCCGCAATTCTATAAAAATCAGTAGACTTATCTCCTTGACCTGATATTATAAGTGGAGTTCTAGCCTCATCTATAAGTATTGAGTCAACCTCATCCACAATAACATAGTTTAATTCTCTTTGAACTTTTTCTTCTTTATAAACTACCATGTTATCCCTTAGGTAGTCGAACCCAAATTCATTATTAGTACCATAAGTAATATCACAATTATACATTTGCTGTTTTTCTATCTGAGTTTGACCATGAACTATAACTCCTACTGTAAGACCTAAAAATTCATGAACTCTTCCCATTTCATCTCTATCTCTCTTAGCAAGATAGTCGTTAACTGTGATTATGTGCACACCTTTACCAGCTAAGGCATTTAAATAAGAAGGAAGAGTGGCAACTAAAGTTTTACCTTCCCCTGTTCTCATCTCTGAAATTCTGCCTTGGTGTAATACAACTCCACCTATAATTTGAACATCATAATGTCTAAGACCAAGAACTCTTTTAGATGCTTCTCTAACTACTGCAAAAGCTTCTGGAAGAATATCATCTAAAGTCTCACCCTTTTTTAATCTGCCTTTGAATTCTTCTGTCTTTTGTCTTAATTCTTCATCACTTAATTTTTCTATAGTCTCTTCAAGAGAATTAACTTTTTTAACTATTGGCATAATTCTTTTAATTTCTCTTTCACTGTAGGTACCAAATATCTTGTTAAATATTTTCATCTAAAATCATCCTCACTCTTTCTATCTAAGGTTTGTTAGCTATAATCATCACATAAATACTAATTAAGATTATATCAGTTATTCTTTCTCACTTCAACTTTATACCTATAATTTTCATCCAAAATAAGTAAATTAATGCTCTATTTTAACATAGAATTAATAATTTCTATTACTATAAAAAACTCTATAGCTAATGCCATAGAGTTTTTATTAATATAATAAGTATATTTTTAACTTTTCTTTAAAATTAAATTTAGAAATCTTGTTCAATTAAACCATAATTTCCATCTTTTCTTTTATAAACAACATTTACTTCCTCTGTATCGCCATTCATAAATACGTAGAAATCATGTCCTAAAAGTTCCATTTGTAACACTGCTTCTTCTTGGCTCATAGGTTTTATAGCAAATCTTTTAGTCTTTACTATCCTTGGCTCTTTTTCTTCATCATAGTCAGCATAGCGTTCTATATTATTAAATCTTAAAGAATTGTCATAATTTCTTCTTTCAAGCTTAGTTTTTTGTTTTCTTATTTGACCTTCAAGTTTGTCAATTACAGTATCTATTGCATTATACATATCTCCATTTCTTACTTCTGCTCTTAATAATGCACTGTTAAACGGAATTATTACTTCAATTTTGTGTATATTCTTCTCCACACTTAGTGTAGCTGTAGCATTCTCATTATTTACAAAGAATTTATCTAATTTTGATAATTTCTTTTCCACTGCAGCTCTAAGCCCTTCAGTAACCTCGATATTTCTTCCTATAACTCTAACTTTCATAATTCCAGCTCCCCTCATATTAAAAAGGATTATTGTGGTTCCTTTTAATATTTCTATTTTGTAATTATATTTTAAGCTTTACTATAAATACTTGCAAGAAGACTTTACTTAATATTCTGAAAAGTTTCCCTTTTAGCCTTTTCTAGCTTTCTTTTCCTTCACTCTACGACTTATATCGTCTTTACATAGTATATGAATTTTTTCATATTATATGTTATAATAAAATTACATGTGCTGGATATCATATAATAAAAATATAAAATTTGTTTATACATATTTAAAAATTTAAACATCATTTCATAACTAAAGTTAAAAATGCAGCTTCAATATATAATGTAATAAAAATAGCAGTCCATAAAAGACTGCTAATTAGCACCATTAAGGTACTTATGTCGTTTGACCTGGTCTTTGACCCCACACTCGCCTACTGGAGCTTTTGCTACCCAGAATTACCCTCTCACTACTAACCCTCTCGCATTATAATACGGTAGGACTTACCTCTAAGCCGCACCATGCTCATTAAACATTTTATTTAACTTACGTGGATCGTTTCGCCTGCGACTGGCATCGACTTTCAACCACAAACCCGACTCTTATATTATACTCTACTTTTCGCCACTGTCAATATAAAAACTTCATTGGCCTTTATTTCCTTAATAGCTTTTGCCGCATAAAAAGCTGTAGCTCCAGATGTAATTACATCATCGATAATGAGTACTCTCTTTCCTTCTATTTCTTTTTTATTTTTAACTATAAAAGAATCCTTTATATTTTCCCATCTTTTTATATTGTCTAATCCAATTTGATCTGCACTATCACTTGCTTTATAAAGCAATTCCTTGTAGGGAATTTTACAATTTTTACTTATATATTTACAAAGCACTTCACATTGATTAAACCCTCTACTTTTTAAAGCAGATTTACTACTTGGAATAAAGGTTAATATATCTACCTCATCCTTCAAATTTTCTAATATAAAATCACTCATATAACCTGCTAATATTTTTCCTGCTAAAAAACTCTTATTGTATTTAAGTTTTAAAATCAATTTCTTTAATTCATAGCCGTAGAATCCTAAGGAATAGCTTATAAATTCCTCATCTTGGTGAGTTATTGAGGACTCTAGATTAATTATATTAATGCTCTTTTTACATTTTTCACAAATATAATCCTTATCTTCATATTCATCACATATTATGCATTTATCATCTATTCCATATATAGTGGACAATATATTATCCACTATCTGTTTTATAATTTCAAAACTCCCTCTTCCCAAGCTCTTTTATTTAACTCCCTTAAAATATTTTTACATCTATCCATATCCTCAGTTTCACTATTGCAAAGAAAAATAACCTCTTCTCGCTCTGCCATAGATCTTCTATTTATCTTACTAGCTATATAAACCAAATCCTTATAATTAAAGTTATCATTATCTGCAAAAAAAATCATAATATTCAAAGGATGCACTCCATAATAGTTCTCACTATAATTATTAGTAACCAATATACCATACTCTGCTAGTAAAAATTTAGACAGTTCCTTCTTGTCACTATCTCCTGTTATATCTTTAAATATATTTTTTGTAAGCTTATGGTCTATATTAGAAAGATAATTATAAACTTTATGAGCTTTCTCATCACCTGGAGTATATATTAAAACCTTCTTATTAGTATTTATTGACCACTCTAGGTATTCATATACACTCATAGGTATTTCTTCTTCTATATTTACTCTAGTTATCATAACCCTAGGTTCAGCAATAGGAACTTGTTTATCTTTTCTTAAATTATATAATATTAACTCATTATGAAAAATTGGTTCCATGGAATAACTAATCATAGTTCCATAGTTATTACATAGATACTCCATTAGCTTATTTATAGACTCATTGCTATATATAGGCCTAGAATTTATTTCATCATATATAATAAAGTCAAATTTCTCCTTTAAGTATAAGGCTCTACTGTGAGTACATATATTAACCTTACCTGTATATGCTATATCATTCTCACCTTCAATAGAATTTATAAAAATTTTATTAATGAATCCTAATATCTTTACCTCTTCTATATCTGTATTTATTATATATAATATCTTTTTACTTTCTTTAAAACACCAGTTAAATACCTTATTAAAGATTTGCTTTTTATTATTTAATGCAGAAATTATATTTATTTTATGCATCTTCTTTTTAGCGCCATCTAATATGGTATCTTCGATAGATTTCTTTGATGCCTCCACTATCTCTCTATTGGTTTTTATAAATGACATAAAATCGCTCCTACCTACATATGAATTATCTCTCTTATTCTCCATTTAAGTCCTGAATATCTCTCAAAACTTCTATTGTTATCTTTCATAAATTCAACCACTTTAGAATTACCTACCAATACAACTAACTTCTTAGCCCTGGTTATTCCAGTGTAAAGTAAATTTCTATTCATCAGTAGTGGTGGTCCCATAAACATAGGCATAATAACTACAGGGAATTCACTTCCTTGGCTCTTATGGATAGTAACTGCATACGCTAAAGTTATTTCATCTAAGTCACTTTCCTCATATTCTACGATTTTATCATCTTCAAAGCATACAGTAATCTTATCCTCATCCTCATTAACTTCTGTTATATAACCCACATCTCCATTAAATACACCCTTACCTTCTTCACCGGAATTATTTTTGCTCCACTTTAGAGTATAGTTATTTTTAATTTGCATAACCTTATCTCCTACTCTAAAAATCATATCTTTAATCTCAACTTCATCCTTATCTTTACTTTTAGGATTTAACACTTGCTGAAGTTGTATATTTAAATTATCTATTCCCATAATTCCCTTACGCATAGGTGATAATACCTGTATATCTCTAACACTATCCCATTCCACATTAAACTTAGGAAGTCTTATTTTCACTAATCCAATGATTTTTTCTAACATCACTTCACTATCTGCAGCTCTTTCAAGATAGAAATCACTATTTTTGGTGTTTAAAATAGGCATCTTTCCTTCATTTATTAAGTGGGCATTTTGTACTATCATACTTTCTTGCCCTTGTCTAAATATCTCATTAAGTCTTACTACTTTTACTGCATCGCTTTCTATGATATCCCTAAGAACATTTCCTGGTCCCACTGATGGTAGCTGATCCACATCTCCTACTATTATTAGCCTAGTTCCCACTTGCATTGCTTTTAAAAGAGCATTCATAAGACTTATATCTACCATAGAGGCTTCATCCACTATTAAAACATCACATTCTATGGCAGATGTTTCATTTTCTATTTCGTCTACCTCTTCTTCACTATAGCTTCCTATTTCCAAAAGTCTATGGATAGTTTTTGCTTCTCTACCTGTAGCTTCAGCCATCCTTTTTGCTGCCCTTCCTGTAGGTGCAGCCATAAATACCTTAAGTCCTAAGCTCTCAAAAATACTTACAATGCAATTTATAATTGTTGTCTTTCCTGTTCCGGGTCCCCCTGTTATAACCTCTATCCCATTAAAAAAAGCACCCTCTATAGCTTCTTTTTGAGAATTGGCTAATTTAATATTTGCTTTACTTTCAAAGTCATTAATTTTCTCATTTACATTTAAACTTAATTTATCATAATTAGTAGTGGCTAGTTCTACTATTTTACGTGTTACAGACATCTCTAGATAAAGATAGGACATATTATATACCGCATCTATATTATCTACTACCTCTACCTTAATCTTTCCATCAATTATCAGTTCATAAACTCCTTCATCAAATTTCTCACTGTTTATCTCCAGAAGTTTCATTCCCTTATCCCTTAATCTATCCATAGGTATAAATGTATTTCCTATAGCACAAAATTCATTAATTATATATATAACTCCACTTTTTATTCTAAATAGAGAGTCCTTCTCTATGCCCAAGCTCTTAGCTATGGAATCCGCTGTTCTAAACCCAATTCCACTTATGTATTCTGTTAATATATATGGATTATCCTTAACTATATTTATACAGTTAACTCCAAACTTCTTGTAAATCTTCATGGCCATATTAACAGTTATGCCGTAACTTTGAAAGAAAATAATAATATCCTTAGTAACCCTCTGCTCTAAATAAGATTTCATAATGGTATTTATTCTCTTTTTACCTATGCCAGGAATCTCTTCAAGCTTTTCTATATTACTATCTAATATTTTTATTGTATCTTCTCCAAAAAATTCTACTATTTTTTTTGCTGTAACCTTTCCTATACCTTCAATGACTCCACTAGCTAAATATTTTTCGATGCCACTAGTAGTTGTAGGTATTATTTCATGTATGCTTTCTATTTTAAACTGCTTACCAAACTTAGGATGAACAGTCCACTCCCCTTGAACACTATATTCTTGAGATTCATTTATAAATGGTATTGTTCCAACAATGGTGACAACTTCCTTATCACACCTTAGTTTACATATTGTATACCCATTATCATCATTTCTAAATACAACTGTTTCAACTATCCCTTCAATGGTTATCATAAAATCTCTCCTAATACCTATTATTATCTATCTATAACTATTATTATACCAAATTATATCTCATATATATTAACAATATAATAAGATTTAGTAATATGACTCAGTTTAAAGTAAAAATAATTATCCTTGTTAAACCTCATACACTATATACACTTAATTATAACCTTTTAAACCAAACTCCACTCAGTACCTTCGCTGAGTAAGTGATTCACACCAAATCGTAGATTTGGGTTATCTACTTAAAAAATCCACACTAACAAATCATATTATTAGTGTGGATTCTTATTGGTAAATATATATCTTTAATTACTTATATATATTTCTTTATTTCTTCAACCTTATTTAATTGCTCCCATGGTAGGTTTAAGTCATTTCTTCCAAAGTGACCATAAGCAGCAGTTTGTTTATATATAGGTCTTCTTAAATCTAATTCTTTTATAATAGATGATGGTCTTAAGTCAAAAACTTTATTAACTATATCTACTATCTTATCTTCTGAAAGTTTTCCAGTTCCAAAAGTATCAATTTGTATAGATACTGGTCTAGCAACACCAATAGCATATGCAAGTTGTATTTCTAGCTTATCAGCAACACCAGCAGCTACTAGGTTTTTAGCTACCCATCTTGATGCATAAGCAGCAGATCTATCTACCTTTGTTGGGTCTTTTCCTGAGAAAGCTCCACCACCATGTCTACCAGATCCACCATAGGTATCTACTATTATTTTTCTACCTGTAAGACCTGAGTCTCCTTGAGGTCCTCCAATAACAAATCTACCTGTAGGATTTATATAGTATTTTGTGCTTGCATCTAATAAATCAGCAGGTACTATCGGAGCTATAACATGCTCTTTTAAATCCTTCTCGATTTGTTCTCTTGTAACATCTGGACAATGCTGAGTTGAAATTACTATAGTATCTATTCTAACTGGCTTATTGTCTTCATACTCTACAGTTACTTGAGTTTTTCCATCTGGTCTTAAGTAAGATAAAGTTCCATTCTTTCTTACTTCTGCTAGTCTTCTTGATAATTTATGAGCCATAGAAATTGGAAGAGGCATATATTCTTCTGTTTCATTTGTAGCAAATCCGAACATCATACCTTGGTCTCCAGCACCCGTAGCCTCATCATTGTTCATTTGACCTGCTTTACTTTCTAAAGCTTCATCAACTCCCATAGCAATATCTCTTGATTGTTCATCTATAGATGTTAATACTGAACATGTATTGCAATCAAATCCATATTTTGCTCTATTGTATCCAATCTCTTCAACTGCATTTCTAACAACCTTTTGGAAGTCTACATAGCAGTTTGTACTTATTTCTCCCATTACAAGAACCATTCCTGTAGTAGTTGCAGTTTCACAAGCTACCCTAGCATTTGGATCTTTTTCTAATATGGCATCTAGTATTGCATCAGATATCTGATCACACATTTTATCTGGATGTCCTTCAGTTACTGATTCTGACGTAAATAATCTTCTCATTGAATTTTCCTCCTTAAGTATTTAAATATTACCGACACTTAAAATTAAAACCTCTTCTTATCAGACAAGAAGAGGTTAGTATATTTCAAACTAAGCTTTCTTATCTTGCAGAAAATTCTGCAGGAATTGGCACCATTGCTTTTAATAGCCGGTTGCTGGGTTTCATTGGGCCTTTGTCCCTCCACCACTCTTGATAAGAGTTATATTATTAATTTATACATAGATAATAGCATAGGGAAATTTAACTGTCAACACACTTATCTATTAATATAAATAATTAATATTTACCATTATAATAACTTTCTATATGCCATTAAATATATTTTAAACTTAATAAACAGATTTATTCAATTATTATAAAATACTTATTCAATTATTATTTTATCTATTATTAAAAATAAAATAAGACACTAAGTAAACTTAGTGTCTTATATGGTGGAGGAGGACGG